>NZ_JBHUUX010000012.1:0-10876 GCF_042670845.1 Promicromonospora sp. NPDC057138
CGAGTAGACCGTGCGGAAGCCGGACAGGCGCTCTACTTCGCAGACCGGGTTCGTGCCGGTCAGGTCAGGACTGGATCAGCCGCCACGCGCCGGACGAGCTACCGGGCTGCTCGCCGCGGACCGTCCGGATTGCCCGGTACCGGTCGCCCTCGTGCACGACGACCTCGCCCTTCACGAAGATCCGCGACGCCGTCCAGACCGCCGTGCCGTCCCCGGACCGGACGATCTCCTCCCACGGGCCGTGGTCCGAGGTGCCGGGTTCCGTCTGGGTGGTCCGGACCGCACGGTAGAACGCACCGTCGTGGAAGACCTCGTCACCGGTGCGGTAGGTCGTCGACGCCGCCCAGGCCGGCGCGGGCTCACCCGGCGCCTTCGCCATGACCTCGACCTCGCTGACGATCATGTGCGTGTTCTCCCGGGCGGTCATCACCACCCGGACGGCGTCGGCGCGCACGCCGGCGGGGAGGTCGACCACGGGCGCCGCGCCGTCGGACGTCACGGGGACCGGGTCCCCGAGCGCCCGCCACTCGCCGTCGACCCGGGCCTCGAGCGCCACGGCGCTCGCCCAGCTCAGGTGCGAGCCGTCGCGGTAGAAGTGCGTGACGACGCGGGTGACGTCACGCGGCGCGGGCAGGGTCACGGTCAGCGTGTCCTCGGTGTTCTTGGCGTCCGGGCGCCAGTTGGACCAGCCCTTGTCGGTGAGGTCGCCGTTGATCACCCGCTCGGCAGGGTAGCCGGGCTCGGTATAGGTGGCCGACGCCGTGGTGCCCTCCGCGAGGGCGGCGTTCGTCTCGCCCGGCTCGGTGACCAGCACCCGGACGGTCGCGGGCAGCGTCGTACCGTCCCCGGCGTCGGCGGCGCCGGTCAGCTCGACCACGCCGATCTCGTCGAACGCGCCGGCGGGCGCGGCATCCCACGTCGCCGGCCGCTCGACCTCCGCGCCGCCGGCCGCGATGGCGGTGACCGTGGGAGGAAGCTCGGGCTCCCCGCCCACGTACGCCGCACCCTGGGCCGGCAGGGTCCGCTCCAGGAGGTCGACGACGACGGTGGCCGTCGCCTCGACCGTGCCGCCCGCCGGGATGGCCACGGTGCCGGTGACCTCGACGATCCCCGCCTGCTGCCACGCGTCGTCGCCGGGCAGGTCCCAGGTCACGGGCAGCGCGCCGCGCGGGCCGGCCGGGTACACGGGGGTGACGGTCTGCGGCAGCTCCGGCGTCGTGCCGGGAACGGTGAACGCGTCGACGGGCACGGTGCCCAGCACCGTCTCGTCGACCACCGCCCAGCGCTGGTTGGCGCCCGAGTTGGCGAGGTAGGTGCCCACGGGCGACCCGTCGGCCCTGGCCTCGCCGCCCACCTCGAGCAGCGTGCCCGATACCGCGTTGACCAGCGTGTACGTGCCGTCCCCCGTGGTGGACAGCACCCAGCGGGCGGCGTCCGGGGTGTCGGCGGGGTCGGCCGGCGCGTCGACGAGCACGGCGGACGTGTCCGCGCTGATCGCGAGCTGCTCGCCCGTGCCGACGTTGGTCACGGCGTACCGTGCGCGGTGCGTGCCGGAGCCCTCGGGCGCGCCGAGGGCGTCGAGCGTCCAGAGCTGCCCCGCCGCCGCGGGGTCGTCGGTCGAGATCTGTACGCCGCCGTCGCCGTCGGGCGCCAGCGAGAGGCCGGACTGCACGCCGTCGATCCGGTACACGTGGCCGTCCTGCGCCAGCTCGGCGTCGTCCGCGACGCCGGAGACGCCGTCGACCAGGAACGTCGTGACGGACTCCGCGGGCACGGTGAGCGTCGCGGCGGCGTCCTTTACGGATACCGGCTCGCCCTCGACGAGGTACCCGTCGACGCTGGTCACGACGGGCGTTACCGTTGCGCCGGCGGCGACGTCCGCGAAGCCGGAGAGGTCCAGGGTGACGTCGCGGTCCGCCGTCGTGTCGTTGACGTGCACCACTGTCGCCGCCGAGCCCGAGGCGGACACAGCCGCGGTGCTGTCGGCGTCGTCCACGCCGATCAGGCGGTCACCCGGCGTGATGTAGTGCGTGAAGTTCTGGGTGACCCAGTACTTGGTGTTCGTGTAGATGGGGCAGGTCTCCAGCGTGTCCTGCGCGGTGCAGGAGAACGGGATCTGGATCTCGCCCCAGTTGCCGCCCTCGGGGCTCTCGCCGCCGGGCGCCATGTTGTCGTAGTCCTCGACGGGCTGCCAGAACACCCACGCGGACGGCTCGAGCTCGCGCAGGTCGTCCACGATCTGGTGGGCGCTGCCCAGGCCGGACTCCATCGACTCGAAGTCCTGGCCGGTGCTGGACCAGGAGCCGCCGACCTCGCTCATCCACAGGGGCTTGTCCTCGCCCTTGGCGATGTCGCGCACCGTGGTGCGCTGGCCGGTGCCGTAGGTGTGCACGTTGAGCTGCGAGACCTGGTCGCGCACCGCGGCCGGGTACGTGTTCCAGTTGGTGGCGAACCGGCCCGGGTTCGTCTCGTCCATCGCGGCGATGGCGGCGTCGGTCGTCGAGCCGCCGAGGGCGTCCGCCAGCGCCGGGATGACCTGCTGCTGCAGCCCCGGCCCCATGTGGGCGCCCTCCTGGCGGCCGCCGGTCGGGTTGCCGTCGGCGCCGAGCTGGGTACCCCAGTAGTTCGTGTTCGGCTCGTTGAACGGGTCGATCGTGTCGACGTCGATGCCGTGCGCGTCCTCGAGGCGCTCGGTCGCGCCGACGACGTACGCGGCGAAGTCGTCGATGCTCTCGGGCTTGAGCTGGTCCGCGTTGGAGTCGAACCCGCCGGAGACGTATCCGCTGGCGGTCTGGAACCAGGGCGGGGAGTTGCTGAACGTCTCCCAGTGGGTGACGTCGCTCTTGATGCGGTCCACCCACCAGCGCTGCGTGGCGTCCGCGTCCGGGTTCCAGTGGTCCGGGTTCGCCGGGTCCCACCAGTCGACGTCCTCGCGGGTGGTGCCCTCGGGCGCCTTCCACCAGCCGTCGACGGCGGCACCGGCGCGCAGGTAGTCCGGGACGTCGGGGGCGTTCCCGCCGCCGATGTTGTACCGGGCGATGTTGAGGTTCATCCCGTCGTCGCCGAACAGCATGTCGGCGAGCCGGTTCTTGATCTCGTCCGGGTAGCCGCCGGTGGCGTTGGCGAACCATACGAGGCTCGTGCCCCAGCCCTCGAACGGCTCCCCGGCGTACGACGGGTCGGGGCGGACGGTCACGGCCGGCGTGGCGGTGGTGCCCAGGGTCGCGGTCACGGTCGTGGCTGCGACGGGGGAGGCCGCGACGGCGGGCTGGGGGGTGGCCGAGGCCGGGAGCCCCGCCGCGAGCAGCGCGCTCGTCGTCAGGACGACGCCTGCGCGCCGCCGTCCTGCTTTCCTTCGTATCGAGCTCACCAGTGAGCCCTCCTCTCGCGCCAGTGCGATGGGTCAGGACGTGCGGGCGGATGTTGACGTGAACACTCTGCTCGTCGCTGAACTATGTTGACGTCATCATGGGTTGGAGGTGATCTTCCACCGCGGCACCGTGGACGTCAAGCCCCCCCGGGCATCGCCGCCCCGTGGCCCGGGGGCCCAAGCTGCGGTTCGTGCGCCCGAACCGCAACTTGCGCGCCGTCTCCGGCGTCGAACCGCAACCTACGCGCCCGGCGGACGTCCGACCGAAGGTTGCTGGTCCATCGAGGGCCCGATAGACCCGCAGCCTTCGGTTCGAGGCGGCGATGACTGACCGAGGAAGGGGGGACTGGGGCGGGGCAGCTAGGCCTCGACCAGCTCGATCGCCTGGCGCGCGATCGCCAGCTCCTCGTTGGTGGGGACGACCATGACCAGCGGGGTCTCGGCTCGCGGTTCCTGAGCCTGTCGAAGGGCGACCAGCGGGTTGGTCTTGTGTCGCAGCGAAGGCGCGACCGAGATCACGCGCGCCTCGTCCGACCGCGCCTCGTTGGCCGCCGGGTCGATCGTCAGGCCGAGGAACTTCAGCCCGCGCACCACGCCCGAGCGGATGCGGTGGTCGTTCTCGCCGACGCCGGCGGTGAACGTCAGGACGTCGAGGCCGCCCAGCACCGCCGCATACGCGCCCACATACTTGCGCAGCCGGTGCAGGTAGACGTCCAGCGCGAGGCGCGCGTCGGCGTCGCCCGCGGTCACGAGCTTCCGCAGCTCGCGCATGTCGCCGACGCCGGACAGGCCGAGCAGGCCGGAGCGCTTGTTGAGCAGAGTGTCGATCTCGTCGCCGGACATCCCCCCGCGCACCAGGTGGAAGACGATGCCCGCATCCAGGTCGCCCGAGCGGGTGCCCATGACCAGGCCCTCGAGCGGCGTCAGGCCCATCGACGTGTCGACCGGGCGGCCACCCAGCACCGCCGACGCCGACGCGCCGTTGCCCAGATGCAGCACCACCTGGCGCAGCTCATGAGGCCCGCGGCCCTCGGCCGCCAGCTTGTCGACGACGGCGGGGTGCGCGGCCACCGCTGACGACACGAACTGGTGCGACGTCCCGTGGAACCCGTACCGCCGCACGCCGTGCTCGGCGGCCACCGCGCGGTCCAGGGCGTAGGTCGAGGCGGCCTTCGGGAGCGTCGAGAAGAACGCGGTGTCGAACACGGCGACGTGCGGCACGTGCAGCAGCTCGCGCGCCACCTCGATGCCCGTGACGTTGGCCGGGTTGTGCAGCGGGGCCAGCGGGATGAGGTCCCGGACGCCGGCCACGACGTCGTCGTCGATCAGGGTGGGGGCGCTGAACACCTCGCCGCCGTGCACGACCCGGTGCCCGACGGCGGCGATGCCCGCCTCCGCGAGCGACGGGCCCACCTCGTCGAACAGGCCGATGACGATGCGGAGCGCCTCCCCGTGGTCGGGCACCGGCAGGTCCCGCACCAGCTTCTCGCCCTTCGTCTCGTGCAGAGCCGTCCCGGTGGCCTCGCCGATGCGCTCGACGATGCCGACGGCGAGGGCGTCACCGGAGGCGGGGTCGACGAGCTGGTACTTCAGCGAGGAGGAGCCGGAGTTGAGAACGAGGACGGTGCTCATTCGGACTCCTTGGTCTCGACAGGCTCGACCCGCGAGGTGGGCTCGACCCGCGACGAGGTCTGGGCCTGGATGGCCGTTATTGCCACCGTGTTCACTATGTCCTGGACCAGCGCGCCGCGGGACAAGTCGTTGACCGGCTTGTTCAGGCCCTGCAGCACCGGTCCGACGGCGACCGCGCCCGCAGACCGCTGCACCGCCTTGTACGTGTTGTTGCCCGTGTTCAGGTCCGGGAAAACGAACACGGTAGCCCGCCCCGCGACGTCGGACTCGGGCAGCTTGGACGCCGCGACCGAGGCGTCGACGGCGGCGTCGTACTGGATGGGGCCCTCGACGTCGAGCTTCATGTCGAGCTGCACCATGCGCTCGCGGACGAGCTCCGTCGCGGTGCGGACCTTGTCGACGTCGGCGCCCGTGCCGGACGTGCCCGTGGAGTAGGACAGCATGGCGATGCGCGGTTCCACGCCGAACTGCCGGGCGGTCGCGGCCGAGGAGACGGCGATGTCGGCGAGCTCGTCCGACGTCGGGTCAGGGATGACCGCGCAGTCGCCGTACACGAGCACCCGGTCCTCGAGGCACATGAAGAAGACCGAGGACACCGAGGACGTGTCGGGCCTGGTCTTGATGATCTCGAACGACGGCCGGATGGTGTGCGCCGTCGAGTGCGCGGCGCCGGAGACCATGCCGTCCGCGAGGCCCAGGTGCACCATCATCGTGCCGAAGTAGGAGACGTCGGTGACGATCTCCCGGGCCCGCTCGACGGTCATGCCCTTGTGGGCGCGCAGCCGGGCGTACTCGGCGGCGAACCGCTCCACGTACTCCGGGTCGTGCGGCGACAGCACGCGGGCGGCCTCGATGTCGAGGCCCAGCTCGGCGGCGCGGGCTCGGACCGGCTCCTCGTCGCCCAGGATCGTGAGGTCCGCGATGTGCCGGGCCAGCACCGTCGAGGCGGCGCGCAGGATCCGGTCGTCGGTGCCCTCGGGCAGCACGATGTGCCGGCGGTCGCCGCGGGCCCGCTCGATGAGCTGGTACTCGAACATCAGGGGCGTGACGACCTGCGGCCGCGGCAGGTCGAGGCGCGCGGCGAGCGCCGCGGAGTCAACGTTGCGCTCGAACAGGGCGCGGGCGGTCTCGACCTTGCGCACGGAGTCCTTGTCCACCCGGCCGCGGGTCGTCGCGGCCGCGCGGGTCGTGCGGTACGTGCCGAGCCCGGTGGTGATGATCGGCAGCTTGGGGCGCATCGCCTCCAGCAGCTCCGCCGGGCGGCCCTGGGGGTAGAACCCGCCGTTGAGGATGATCCCGGCCAGTGACGGGAACGACGGCGTCTGGTGCGCGGTGAGCAGCCCGATCAGGAGGTCGATGCGGTCGCCCGGGGTGATGACGACGGCGCCGTCGGTCAGTCGCTCCAGCAGGTGCTCGAAGCTCATGGCGCCCACCAGCAGCTCCAGCGCCTCGCGGCCGAGCAGCTCCGGGTCGCCGAGCACGAGCGTGCCGTCGACCGCTTCCAGAAGCTGGCCCACCGTCGGGGCCTGCAGGAACGGCTCCTCGGGGATGGTCCACACCGGCACGTCGGGCTGGGCCTGCGCCAGCAGGGTCCGCACGTCCAGCGCGCTGTGCGTGTCCGCGCGGTTGACCACGAGCCCGATCGCCTGCGCGTGGTGCGCCGCCAGCTCGGCGAGGCTCACGTCGGCCAGAGCACGGATGCCCTCGGGCGTGCGCTCGCGGCCCGAGACGACGAGCAGGACCGGCGCGCCCAGGTTCGCGGCGATGCGCGCGTTGAACGAGAGCTCGGTGGGCCCGGCGACGTCGGTGTAGTCGGTGCCGAGGATCACCACCGAGTCGCAGCGCGCGGCCAGGTCGTGGAACCGGGAGACGATGCGGCTCAGTGCGTCCTCGGGGTCGGCGTGCAGGTCGGCGTACGTCACGCCGACGGCGTCGTCGTATGCGATGTCGACGCCGTCGTGCTCCAGGAGGAGCTCCAGGACGTGGTCGCGCTGCCCGCTGGTGCCCTCGGCCTCGGTCGAGCGCGATACGGGCCGGAACACCCCGACCCGCTGGCCCTTGCGGACCAGCAGGTCGAGGACGCCCAGCGCGACCGTCGACTTTCCGCTCTCGCCCTCGGGACTTGCGATGACGATGCTGCGGGTCGCGCCGGTCACATGCCGCTCCGTGTTCACTTCGTGGTATTTGCTGCTACTCGTTGTCTCCACCAGTGCCGAGCGTAGCGTCAACCTGGGCGCCGTCTGCCAGGTCCTGGGCGTCGGGCCAGACCCAGTCGCGCACCTCCGGAAGGTCGTCGCCGTGCTCGCGGGTCCAGGCACGCGCACGAAGCCGGGCATCCTGCATGCGCTGGCGCAGCCCGGCCTGGGCGCTGCCGAGGGACGGGACCCGGTCGATGACATCGATCACAAGGTGGTACCGGTCGAGGTCGTTGAGCATGACCATGTCGAACGGCGTCGTCGTCGTGCCCTCCTCCTTGTACCCGCGCACGTGCCAGTGCTGGTGGCCCGTGCGGCGGTACGTGAGGCGGTGGATGAGCCACGGGTAGCCGTGGTACGCGAACACGACGGGCCGGTCGTTCGTGAACAGGCCGTCGAACTCGGAGTCCGTCAGGCCGTGCGGGTGCTCGGCGGCGTCCTGCAGCCGCATGAGGTCGACGACGTTCACGACCCGCACCTTCAGGCCGGGCAGCTCGCGGCGCAGGATGTCCGCGGCGGCCAGCACCTCCAGCGTCGGCACGTCGCCCGCGCAGCCCAGGACGACGTCGGGCTTCTCGCCCGCGACCTCCGTGCCCGCCCACTCCCAGATGCCCAGCCCGCGTGTGCAGTGCTCGACCGCCGTCTCCATGTCGAGGAAGTTCGGAGCGGGCTGCTTGCCCGCGACCACGACGTTCACGTACTGGCGGCTGCGGAGGCAGTGGTCGTAGGTGGACAGCAGGGTGTTGGCGTCCGGCGGGAGGTAGACCCGGACGATCTCGGCCTTCTTGTTCACGACGTGGTCGATGAATCCCGGGTCCTGGTGGCTGAACCCGTTGTGGTCCTGCCGCCACACGTGGCTGGACAGCAGGTAGTTCAGGGACGCGACGGGCCGCCGCCACGGGATGTCGTTGGTGACCTTGAGCCACTTCGCGTGCTGGTTGAACATCGAGTCGACGATGTGGATGAACGCCTCGTAGCTCGTCAGCAGGCCGTGCCGGCCGGTCAGCAGGTAGCCCTCCAGCCACCCCTGTACCTGGTGCTCGCTCAGCATCTCCATGACGCGGCCCGCGCGCGCCATGTGCTCGTCCACCTCGGGCCCGATGTACTCGGCGTTCCACTGCTTGTCCGTCACCTCGTACACGGCCTGCAGGCGGTTCGACGCCGTCTCGTCCGGGCCGAAGATGCGGAAGTTGTCGGGGTTGAGCCGGATCACGTCGGTGAGCCATTCGCCCAGCACGCGCGGCGCCTCCGACGTGGTGCCGCCGGGGACCGGCACGTCCACGCCGTACGTGCGGAAGTCCGGCAGCCGCAGGTCCTTGAGCAGCAGGCCGCCGTTCGCGTGCGGGTTCGCGCTCATCCGGAGCGCGCCCTCCGGCGCCAGCCCGGTGATCTCCGGCAGCACGCGGCCGTCGGCGTCGAACAGCTCCTCCGGGCGGTACGACCGGAGCCACTTCTCGAGCACCGCCAGGTGCTCGTCGGTGTCGCGGGCGTTCGCGAGCGGCACCTGGTGCGCGCGCCACGACCCCGTCGTCTTCTTGCCGTCGATCTCCGCCGGGCCGCTCCACCCCTTGGGCGTGCGGAACACGATCATGGGCCACATCGGGCGGCTGAGGTCGCCGTGCGCCGCCCGCGCCTTGATGGCGGCGATCTCGTCGAGCACCTCGTCGAGCAGGGCCGCGAACCGGCGGTGCGTCTCGAGCGGCGGCTCGCTCTCGTCGTACCCGCCGTCGAAGAAGTAGGGCTTGTGCCCGTAGCCGACCATGAGGTCGTTCAGCTCGTGCTGCGGGATGCGCGCCAGCACGGTCGGGTTCGCGATCTTGTAGCCGTTGAGGTGCAGGATCGGCAGCACGACGCCGTCCTGGGCCGGGTTGACGAACTTGTTCGAGTGCCAGGAGGTGGCCAGCGGGCCGGTCTCGGCCTCGCCGTCGCCCACCACCGCCGCGACCAGGAGGTCGGGGTTGTCGAAGACCGCGCCGTAGGCGTGGCTCAGCGAGTAGCCGAGCTCACCGCCCTCGTGGATCGACCCCGGCGTCTCCGGCGCGACGTGGCTCGGGATCCCGCCGGGGAACGAGAACTGCCGGAACAGGCGCTTCACGCCCTCGGCGTCCTCGGTGATGTCGCTGTAGACCTCGGAGTAGGTGCCGTCCAGGTAGGCCGAGGCGACCAGACCCGGCCCGCCGTGCCCGGGGCCCGTGATGTAGATCGTCTTCTGCTGCCGCTCCTTGATGGCGCGGTTCAGGTGCGCGTACAGGAAGTTCAGGCCCGGCGTGGTGCCCCAGTGGCCCAGCAGCCGCGGCTTGACGTGGTCCCGGGTGAGGGGCTCGCGCAGCAGCGGGTTGTCCAGCAGGTAGATCTGGCCGACCGAGAGGAAGTTGGCCGCCCGCCACCACGCGTGGATCCGCTCCAGCTCGGCGGGCTTCAGCTCGGCGACACCGGTGGCGCGCCATCCGGTGGCGGGGGAGTCGGGGAGTGCTGTCGTCGTCATCGCTCACGCTCCTACTGGGGTGACGTGCGGAATCCGTGCTGCTCGGCTGCCTGTTTCATTCGAACGCAGAACGGCCCCCTACGCGAGACGACCGAGCCGCCACCCGGTGTGTGACATGTCAGACCCACGGGTCATCCCCGTGACCTGTGCGTCTGACACTCCTGGGCGACTACCGTTGAGGCTATGCCCGTCAGCGCCCCCAGCACACCCGATCCGAGGGTGAGCGACGCCGGACCCGGCCCCGAGCGCCGCACCTTCCTCCAGGTCGCGCGGCAGCCCCGCATGATCGGGCTGCTGCTCGTGTTCGTGCTGGCAGCGGTCCTGTGCGGCCGGCTTGGCGCTTGGCAGATCGACCGGGCGTACGAGCGTGCGGAGCTGGCCGCGCAGCAGGAGGCCGCCGAGGCCGCCGCGGCCGGGCCGTCCTGGCTGGGCGACCTGCTGGCGCCGCAGCAGAGCTTCCCCGGCGAGCTGGTGGGCCGCGAGGTGCGCGTCGCCGGCGAGTTCGAGCCCGCCGGCTCGCTGCTGGTCCCCGGCCGGGTCCTGGAGGGGCACACGGGCTACCTCGTCCTGACCCCCTTCCGGGTGTCCGACGACGGGACGGACGGCGCGTCCTGGGCCGACCTGTCCGGCGCGCCGGTGCTCGCGGTGGTCCAGGGCTGGGTCGAGACGCCGGCCGCCGCCGAGGCGCTGGCCCTGCCGGAGGGCGAGGTCACGCTGACGGGCTGGCTCCAGGCGGGCGAGTCGACGTCGGGCAGCGCCGCCGTGGTGGACGGGCAGACCGAGCAGATCGCCCTCAGCGCGCTCGTCAACGAGTGGGGCGGGCCGATCTACACGGGCTACCTCGTGGCGACGTCCGGCCCAGGATCAGCCGAGGACGGCGGAGTCGCGGCCCTGCCACGACCCACCATCGACGGCGGCTCGGGCGCCAACCTGCAGAACCTCTTCTACGCGCTGCAGTGGTGGGTGTTCGGTGGGTTCGCCGTGCTCCTGTGGATCCGCCTGGTGCGCGACGAGATGGCGGGCGGACGCCGCGGCGGCGAGCCCACCTCGGCTGACACCGGCATCGCGGGCCTGCCGTCGGCGTGAGCTGAACGCTGGTCGAACAACGCTGGTGGGCATTGTGTCGTCCCCAGGATTGTACTACATCGGAAAGCGGTTAGGGAGCTCTTCTGGCTCTAGAAGATACAGGCGGGG
>NZ_JBHUUX010000013.1:0-106459 GCF_042670845.1 Promicromonospora sp. NPDC057138
ATCGTTGCGACTACAGGCCCGTTATGGGCGCAACGATCGCGCCCACAACCACGCCGGCATTAATCGTTTGCCCTTTACCGCGCCGACGGCGGAACGTGTGCCCATGACCGACACCTCTCGCCTGCTCAAGGCCTACGACGAGCAGCTCCGCACCGACGCCGAGACCCCGAGCGCCATCTCCGTCACCCGCCTCGGGCCGCTCCGGCTGGTGACCTTCCTGGGCGGGCGCGGGTTCGTCACCTACCGCAGCCTCGACGAGGCCGACGAGGCGCGAGTCCGCGAGCTCGTCGCCGAGGCCACCGCCCACTTCCGCGCCGACGGCGGCATCACGAAGGTCGAGTGGAAGACCCGCGGCCACGACCACGCCCCCGGCCTGCACGAGGCGCTGCTCGAGCACGGGTTCGTCCCCGAGGACCCGGAATCCATCATGATCGGCGAGGCGGAGGCGCTGGCGGCCGACGTCCCGCTGCCCGACGGCGTCACCCTGCGCCAGGTCACCGCGGAGCCCGACGTCCGCGCGATGTGCGCCATGCAGGACGAGGTGTTCGGCGCGCCGGTCTCCGACAAGACGGCGAACGCGATCCTGCGTCGTCAGGCGCTGGCCGACGGCATGGAGCTCTGGGTCGCGGAGGCCGAGGGGCAGATCGTCACGGCGGGCCGGCTCGAGCCGGTGCCGGACACCGAGTTCGCGGGGATCTGGGGCGGCTCCACCCGGCCCGAGTGGCGCGGGCGCGGCATCTACCGTGCCCTGACGGCGGCCCGCGCGCGCTCCGCGCTGGCGCTCGGCAAGACGCTGATCCACAGCGACTCGACCGAGTATTCGAGGCCCATCCTGGAGCGCTACGGCTTCGTCAAGGTGTCGACGACGACGCCCTACGTCTGGGAGCGCTGACGCCCCATGATGTTCGCCGGCTCCGTCACGCCGGCGTACCGGAACCCGGGCACGAGGTCAACGAACCCGAGCCGGCGGTAGAGCACCTTGGCGCGGTCGGCGGGGTCGGCGGTGGTGGACAGCAGGGTGTGCCGGTGCGGGACCCGGCGCAGCAGCTCGGTCATCAGCGCCGTCCCGTGGCCGCGGCCCTGGTGCTCCGGCAGGATCTCCAGCTCGTTGAGCTCGAACGCGTCCTCGGTCCATGCGGCGTGGCCCGAGCTCGCGAGCGCGGGCCCGACCTGCTGCGGCCACCAGTGGTCGGGCTGGTAGTCGAACCCGTACACGAAGCCGACGAGGGTCTCGCCGTCGAACGCGCCGAGCGTCAGCGCGCCGTCGTACAGCGGGAGATAGGCGAGCCGGGTGTCCCGGAAGTGGACGCGGCGCTCGTCCGAGTAGCCGAAGGCGCGCTGGAAGATCCGCGCCATCTCGTCGGCGCGCCGGAGCACCTCGGGGGTCTCCAGCGCGCGGATCGTCATTCCCGCACGTTAGCGCCGGCGGCCGGCGCCGTCGCGAGGGACGACCGCGGACAGGTAGGTCTCGACCTCGGCGTCGGACCAGTCGTGCGCCTCGCGCAGGCCCGCCCCGATCATCGCCAGGTAGGCGTCGGACGGCGCCGCGTGGGGCACCTCCGCGTGCCCGTGCGGCGCGGTGAAGGTGAACATCGGCAGACCGTCCAGGTGCCCGACGGCGACCAGGGTCTCGTACTGACCCGGTCCGGCCGCGTGCCGGCCCTTGAGACCCGAGACGAGCACGGCCTCCAGCGGGTCGTCGTGCGCGGGGGACCGGTGCATCTCCTGTGCGGCGATATCAGTGAGCTGGCCTGCGGTGATGCGGTACGCGCGCGCCGGCGTCGGGCCGACGGCGTCGTGGTCGTAGAACGCGGTACCGCCGCTCCACACGGACGACTCGCCGGAGAACCAGACGCGTCCCGGCAGGTGGACCGCCCGGTCCTCGCGGGGCAGGGTGCGGTTCCGCGCGCCCGCGTAGTGCCGGCGCGCGCCCGGCGGGCGCCCGCCTGCCAGATAGCAGGCCAGACGTGCCCGGGCCATGTTGGACCCGTAGCTCACGTACCAGACCTCGGTGCTCAGCGGGCGATCTCCTCAGGAGTGTGGTCATGCGGAGGGCATCCAGGCTACGTGGTAGCGCTCCCAGCGCAAAATCGAGCGCCTGGCGGGCCGGTCTCGGCGAGCCTGTGACCCGACGAGAAGCGACCCCGCACATCTAGTACGGAGTTGGACAAGCGTCCTAGACTCAGGCCAAGGGATTCTCACGAGGCGGAGTGTGTGCTGTGGTTCAAGGCAAGGTCATCAGGTTCGATGAGGTTCGCGGCTACGGGTTCGTCGCACCCGACACCGGCGGCGACGACGTGTTCATCCACGTCAACGACCTCGAGTTCGACAAGCGCCACCTCGCGGTGGGCGCGGTAGTGGACTTCAAGGTGGAGGACGGCGACCGCGGACTGAAGGCCTCGACGGTCACCCTGGTAGCGCCGGCACCGGCCCTGGCCCCGGCGATGGCGGCGGCCGGAGTCGGCTCGGGCGGGATCGCCGCGCCCGCTCCCGCGTTCCTCCCGCCGCTTCCGGACGCCGCCTCGCGGCCCGAAGGCGACGCGCCGTCCGAGCGGGAGCTCGCCATCGAGGTGACCGAGGTGCTGCTGGCGGGGGTGCCGACCCTGACCGCCGAGCAGGTCCTGGCCACGCGCGGTGCCTTCGTCGCGGTGGCGCGCTCGCACGGTTGGGTGTGAACTTCACCCGCGGTGTGACGAGGTGTTACCGGTCTGTTTCGAGTCTCAGGTAAGCGGCAACGGTGCCGCTACGGACCGATATCAGGTCGGTAACGATCAGATTCGCCCAACGGCAACTAGGGCAAACCCTGCCACCACGTGAGTAGCGTGAGTAGAAACCATGACGGTGACGGACGTCTCACCCCGCGCGTCGCAGCCCTACCCGGTGCCGCAATGCGATGGCGGTGGTCCGCGACACCGGCATTCCCCCGAGGAGGAACATTGAAGATCAGGCGACTGAGCGCCGCCGTCGCGGTGGCTGCCAGTGGTGCGCTGCTGTTCTCGGCGTGCACCAGCCCGGCGGGTGGCGACAACCCCGCGGAAGGCGAGTCCACGGCGACCTCGGCTTCGGCCGAAGGCCCGTGCAAGGCCGATCTCGGCGACATCACCACTGCAGACGGTGAGATCAAGGTGTCCGTCGAGGACGAGTTCCTCGGCTACAACTCGAACACCCCGGAGACCTACTCCACCTACAACAGCGCGGTCACCGACCGGATTCTCGGCGGCTTCCTCTACTTCGGCGACGACGGCACGATCTGCCCCGACGAGACCTATGGCACCTACAAGGCCGTGTCCGAGGACCCGCTGCAGGTCGAGTACACCCTCAACGACGAGGCTGTCTGGTCGGACGGCACGCCGATCACCTACGCGGACTACCTGCTCGACTGGGCCTCCCAGGCGATCACCAAGGATGGCAAGGTCACCAAGGACGCGACTGAGGCGCCGCTCTTCAACCACGTCTCCGGCCTGACGCTGGGTGACTACGTTCCTGAGGGCCCGAAGGCGGACTCTCCGGACGCCAAGACCTTCACCTACGACTACGAGCGCCCGTACGCCGACTGGAAGCTCCTGGTCAACGGTGCCTTCCCGGCGCACGTCGTGGCCGAGCAGGCGGGCGTCTCCACCGAGGAGCTCGTCACCGCCATCCAGGACCTGGACATGGACGTCCTGAAGAAGGCCGCCAAGTTCTGGAACGAGGGCTGGCTGTCGCAGCCGGGCGAGGTCCCGGACCCGGCGATCGCGCCCGTCAGCGGCCCGTACACCTTCAAGGCCGACGGCTGGGAAGCGGGCCAGTACATCACCCTCGAAGCGAACCCCGAGTACTGGGGCACGCCGCCCGCCACGAAGGAGCTCACGTTCCGCTTCGTCGCCGCGGACGCGCAGATCCAGGCGCTCGCCAACGGCGACCTCGACGTCATCCAGCCGAACGGCCCCACCGTCGACACGACGCAGCAGCTCGAGCAGCTCGGCGACGCGGTCAACGTGGAGACCAACCAGGGCTTGACCTGGGAGCACCTCGACTACAACTTCGGGTCCGGCATCTTCGCCGACAGCCTGGAGGCTCGTGAGGCGTTCGCGCTCTGCGTGCCGCGCCAGAAGATCGTGGACGACCTGATCAAGCCGATTGCCCCCGAGGCAGTCGTCATGAACGCCCGCGAGGTCTTCCCGTTCCAGGAGGACTACGAGGACACCGTGTCCCAGTCCTACGACGGCCGGTACGACGAGGTCGACCTCGACGCCGCCAAGGAGAAGTTCGCTGCCGCGGGCCTCAAGGAGGGCACGAAGGTTCGCATCGGTTACGCCGCACCGAACCCGCGCCGCGCCGCCGAGGTCGAGGCCATCAAGTCCTCGTGCGACCAGGTGGGCTTCGACATCGTCGACAACGCAGCCCCGGACTTCTTCGACAAGGACCTGCCCAACGGTGACTACGAGGTCGCGCTGTTCGCGTGGGCCGGCTCCGGCCAGGTCGCCTCGGGCCAGAACATCTACGCGACGGGCTTCCCGCAGAACTACGGCAAGTACTCCGACCCGGTCGTCGACAAGGCGTGGGACACGCTGGCCTCGACCACGGACGAGACGGTCCACGCCGAGCAGCGCGTGATCATCGAGAAGCAGCTGTGGGACACGCTCTTCGGTATCCCGCTGTTCGCCCACCCTGGCGTCATCGCCAGCAGCTCGAGCCTGAGCAACGTGCGTAACACCGCCGCCCAGAGTGGCGTCGTGTGGAACGCCGAGCAGTGGGCCCGCGCCTCCTGACGCGAGCCTGATGCAGGACCTGCGGGGAGGGGAGCGACTGTTCCCTTCCCCGCAGGACTGTCCGCAGGGCCGTCTCGCAGCCGTTTCAGGATTAATTCCGGTCCTGACCTGGGTAGATGGCAGCTAATTACATTCGGTGTCCTATAGTGACACGCTGATCGCTTCCCCCCAGCAGACGCCGTGTTACGTCCGCCTCGAAGGGCCACCCCGTGCTCAAGTTCATCCTCCGGCGCATCGGCGCCTCGGCGCTCGTCCTGCTCGGCGCCTCATTGCTCGTGTTCGTCCTGACCATCAACTCGGGCGACCCGCTCAAGGACCTGCGTGAGTCCAACAGCCCTAACCGCGCCACGCTCATCGCAGAGCGCATCGAGCGGATGCGGCTCGACGACCCGTGGTACGAGCGGTACTGGGACTGGCTCAAGGGCGTCGGAGGGTGCTTCACCGGGAACTGTGACCTCGGCGTCAACGTCAACGGAGTCGACGTGCTGACGCTGACGCAGCAGGCGGCCTCCTCGACGCTGCGCCTAGTCACCGTGGCCACGCTGCTCGCCATCTTCATCGGCGTCGCTCTCGGGATCCTCACCGCGATTCGCCAGTACTCGGGCTTCGACTACTCCATCACCTTCGCGGCGTTCCTCTTCTTCTCGTTGCCCGTGTTCTGGGCCGCGACCCTGCTCAAGGAGTACGCGGCCATCCAGTACAACACCTGGATCGCCGTGGGCCAGTACGCGCCCTGGACCATCGTGATAGTCGCGCTGGTGGCGGCCTTCCTGCTCCCGGCCGTGCTCGGGGGGGCCAGGAAGCGCCGGCTGATCACCGGGGCGATCGTGTTCGGGTTCGTCACCGTCATGCTCTTCGTCTTCAACGCGCTCGACTGGTGGCGCAATCCGATGTTCGGCATCGGTGGCGTGCTGCTGGTCTCGGCCGCCGCGGGTGTGCTCGTCACCGCGCTGATCGCCGGCCTTCGTAACCGCCGCGCGCTCTACGCGGCGCTCACCACCGCCGTCGTCGGCGTGGCCGCCTACTGGTTCACCGCGCCGATGCTGGTCAACCAGCCGAGCTGGCTGCTGCTCGCGGTGCTGTTCGTGGTCGCCATAGCGGTCTCGGTCGCGATCGGCGCCGCCTGGGGCGGCTACGCGCGCAAGCAGGTCATGCTCATCACGGGCATCACGGGTGTCATCACCAGCAGCCTGGTCGTGGCGGACATCCTGATCGCGCACTGGGCGAGCTTCCTGAGCGTGAAGTCGCGCCCGATCTCGACCATCGGCTCGCAGACGCCGAACTTCACCGGCGGGTTCTGGGAGCAGGTGCTCGACATGGGTACCCAGATCCTTCTGCCGACCATCCTGCTCGCCCTGGTCTCCGTGGCGAGCTACTCCCGGTACACGCGGTCGTCGATGCTCGAGACGCTGAACCAGGACTACGTGCGCACCGCCCGGTCGAAGGGCCTCTCCGAGCGCGAGGTCATCGTCAAGCACGCGTTCCGCAACGCGCTGATCCCGATCACGACGATCATCGCGTTCGACTTCGCGGGCATCATCGGCGGCGCGGTCATCACGGAGCAGGTCTTCGGCTGGAAGGGTATGGGCGCGCTGTTCCAGGACGGCCTGAACGCCGTCGACCCCGCGCCGGTCATGGCGTTCTTCCTCGTCACCGGCATTGCTGCCGTCGTGATGAACCTGGTGGCAGACATCGCGTACGCGGCCCTCGACCCCCGGATCCGGCGCTGAGCGCGGGCTACGGCAGGAGACACAGACATGAGTGACATCAGGAACAGCACCACCGGCGGCGAGGACTACGAGCCCCAGCCGTCCGCCACCGGAATCGACGCGGTCGGCCTCGCAGCGGGCGGCTCGGCCGGCCCGCTGCCGGGCGAGGACAAGTCCTACAGCCAGGGCCAGCTCGTGGCGCGCCGCTTCTTCCGGCACCGGGCCGCGCTCAGCTCGATGATCGTGCTCGGGCTCGTCATCGTCGTGGCCTTCACGTCGATCGGAATCGGCCCGATCCCCGGCTGGTGGCCGCACAACTACACGCTCCAGTACGACAAGATCGGCGACGGGGCGCCCACCTGGGCGTACCCGTTCGGCCAGGACACGGGCGGCAAGGACTACTTCGCCCTGGTCATGCGCGGCACGCAGTTCTCGCTGATCATCGCGTTCTCCGTCGGCATCATCTCCACCATCGTGGGCACGCTGATCGGGGCCCTGGCGGGCTTCTACCGCGGGTGGCTGGAGTCGGTCCTCATGCGGATGACCGACGTCTTCATCGTCATCCCGCTGCTGGTCATCGCTGCGGTGCTCGGCAAGACGGCGTCGGGCTGGGGCATCCTGGGCCTTGCGCTCGTGCTCGGCCTGGTCACCTGGACCGGCCTGGCCCGCCTGGTGCGCGGCGAGGTGCTCTCGCTGCGCGAGCGTGACTTCGTCCTCGCAGCCCAGGCCGTCGGCACCAGCTCGTGGCGCATCATCAGCCGGCACGTGCTGCCCAACGCGGTGGGCGTCATCATCGTGTCCGCCACGCTCTCGATCTCCGGCGCGATCCTGCTGGAGACCGCGCTGAGCTTCCTCGGCTTCGGGGTGCAGCCGCCCGACACGTCCCTCGGCACGCTCATCAACGACTACCAGGCCGCCTTCGCCACCCGGCCGTGGCTGTTCTGGTGGCCGGGCCTGATGATCCTGACGATCGCGCTGTGCGTGAACTTCATCGGAGACGGCCTGCGCGACGCGTTCGACCCCCGCCAGAACCGGAACAAGGACTGAGCATGACAACTCTCGACATCAGTACTTCCGGTCCTGTCTCCGCGACCGGCGACGCCGTCCTCTCCTTCGAGGACCTCTCCGTCACGTTCAAGACCGAGTTCGGCGAGGTGCACGCCGTCAAGGGCATCGACCTCGAGGTGCGCCCGGGGGAGGTCGTCGCGCTCGTGGGCGAGTCCGGCTCGGGCAAGTCCGTCACGTCGATGACGGCGCTCGGCCTGCTGCCGCGCAACGCACGCGTCGGCGGCACCATCCGCGTCGGCGACAAGGTGGTGGGCGGCCTCGACGGCAGGGGGCTGCGCAACATGCGCGGCAACGACGTGGCCATGGTCTTCCAGGAGCCCATGACCGCGCTGAACCCGGTGCTCACCATCGGCGACCAGCTCACCGAGGGCCTGCAGCTGCACGGCATCGCGTTCGGCAAGCAGGCCACGGCGCGGGCCGCGGAGCTCCTCGCCATGGTCGGCATCCCCGAGCCGGAGCGCCGGCTCAAGCAGTTCCCGCACGAGCTCTCCGGCGGTCAGCGCCAGCGCGTGGTCATCGCCATGGCCATCGCGTGCGACCCCAAGGTGATCATCGCCGACGAGCCGACCACCGCCCTCGACGTCACGGTGCAGGCCGACATCCTCGACCTGCTGCGCTCGCTCAAGGACAAGCTGGACACCGGCATCCTGCTGATCACCCACAACATGGGTGTCGTGGCGGACATGGCCGACCGCGTCGCCGTCATGCTCAAGGGCGACCTCGTCGAGACGGGCACCGCCGACCAGGTGCTGAACCACCCACGCCACGAGTACACGAAGCGCCTGCTGGCCGCCGTGCCCCACCTGGGCGCTGGGCCCGGCCAGTTCGGCGACGTCGCCCCCGTGGCCGCGGCTCCCGAGGACCTGCCGGCGCTCGACCTCGGCAACCTCGTCATCGAGTACCACCGGGTCGGCAAGCCGACCTTCCGGGCCGTCGACGACGTGTCGCTTTCTGTGGCGCAGGGCGAGATCGTGGGCCTCGTGGGCGAGTCGGGCTCCGGCAAGTCCACCATCGCCAAGTGTGCCCTGGGCCTCATCCCGGCTGCGTCGGGCTCGGTGTCGATCCTCGGCAACGACTTCACGAAGATGCGCGGCAAGGAGCTCAAGGCGCTGCGTCGGCGCATCGGCGTCGTCTTCCAGGATCCGGCGTCGTCCCTGAACCCGCGCCTGCCCATCGGCGACGTGGTCGCGGAGCCGCTCGTGGTGCACAACGATGGCGACGAGCGGTCGCGGCGCCGCCGCGTGCTGGAGCTGCTCGACGCCGTCGAGCTGCCTCGCAGCGTCTACAACCGCTACCCGCACGAGCTGTCCGGCGGGCAACGCCAGCGAGTCAGCATCGCCCGCGCCCTCACGCTCGACCCCGAGCTGCTGGTCGCGGACGAGCCGACGTCGGCCCTGGACGTGTCCGTGCAGGCCAACGTGCTGAAGATGTTCACGGCGCTGCAGGAGCGGTACAAGTTCGCCTGCCTGTTCGTGAGCCACGACCTCGCGGTGATCGACCTGCTCGCCCACCGCGTGGTGGTGCTGCAGAACGGCCGGATCGTGGAGCAGGGCCAGCGCGAGGAGGTGCTGCACCATCCCCGCGAGGAGTACACGCAGCGCCTCATCGCGGCGGCGCCCGTGCCGGAGCCGCTGGAGCAGCGCCGCCGCCGCGAGGCGCGGCACGCCCTGCTGAACAAGCTCGGCGACGAGGTCGCGGAGCTGCACGTGGAGGACGACTACGAGCGCCCGACCCCGCACCAGGACGAGGGCGGCAACCCCTCGGGCCTGGCCGGCCTCATGGGCGGCGGCGACAGCTGACCACCGGTACCGCGAAGTAGAGCGTGTGTCCGGACGCACGCTCTACTTCGGCGAACCGCGTCGCGTGAAGTAGAGCGTGTGTCCGGACACATGCTCTACCTCGCCGTCATTCGGCGGCGTCTACCGTGATGCGGACCTCGCCCGGGGTCAGCCGGGTCTCCGCCGGGACCCAGGCGGCCTCCTCGCGGAGCCATACCTGGTCGCCCACGTGCACCTGGATCGCCTGCGTGGCATGGGCAGTCGCCACGGCCCACTGGCCGGTGGCCCAGGCCCCGCGCGCCGGATCGTCCGGCGTGAGCGGCGTGGCGTCGACGGTCACGGTGGACGACGCCGGATCCTGCAGGTTCGGGTCGGCCGCGCCTGTCGCGGGGGCGAGACCCAGGTCGCGGCCCAGCCGGCCCACGACGACGTCGCGGGCGGCGTCGGGGGCGATCTGGTCGTCGTCGGCCACGGGCGCGAGCTCGCACGACAGGGCGCCGGGGGAGTTGCCGGTGAGCGCCGACGCCCACGCGCGCGACCGCATCTCGTGCTGCGCGTACGCGTCGGGGTAGGCCGAGCGCTGCACGGTCTGCGCGGCGTCGGTCACCGCCATGTCCTGGTACCCCTCCACCTTCACCAGCACGTCGTAGAAGGCGTTCGTGGCGTACACCGGGTCCATGATCTCCTGGGCCGTGCCCCAGTCCTGTGACGGGCGCTGCTGGAACAGGCCCATGGAGTCGCGGTCGCCGTGCTCGATGTTGATGAGCTTCGACTCCTGCAGCGCCGTGGCCAGACCGATCGTCGCGGCCCGCGCCGGCAGGCCGCGGGCGACGGCCTTGCCCGCCACGAGGGCCGCGTTGTCCGCCTGTTCGGGCGAGAGGTACCAGTCGGAGCCGTCGAGCTCGGCGGTGCACCGCTCCGTGACGGGGCCTGCGCCGGTCAGGCGGTTCAGGCCCACGACGACGCCGACCGTCGCCACCGCGCACACCGACCCGATGGCCACCACGTACTTGAGCGCGCGCAGCACCGGGCGCCGCGGCGCGAGGCCATCGGCGGGCGGCTGGGCCGGCGAGCCGGCCTGAGCCAGGAGTGCCATGCGTGCTCCATGTCGTCCGGGGCGGTGGAAGGAGGATCGCAAAGTCTAATCGGCCTGGTCAGGGCTGGTGCAACCCGGATGGGGGTCCGGGATGCCCGATTGGTCGGGGTGTGCCTCTGGACGGCTGACCGGGCCGCGAGGCCGGGCCGTCAGTTCGTGTGCAGGTCCTCGTTGAGCTCGATCCCGACGCCGGTCCGGTCGAGCACCTCGACAGTGCCGGTGGTGGAGTTCCGGCGGAACAGCAGGTTGCTGCGGCCCGCGAGGTCGCGCGCCTTGACGGGCGCGGTGCCGTCGCCGTACGGGTCGGCCGCGGCGCCCAGCACCGTGACCTTGGTCCCGGCGGTGAGGTACAGGCCGGCCTCGACCACGCAGTCGTCGCCGAGGGGGATGCCGAGGCCCGCGTTGGCGCCCAGCAGGCAACGCTCGCCGAGCGACACCACCTGCTTGCCGCCGCCGGACAGGGTGCCCATGATCGAGGCGCCGCCGCCGACGTCGGACCCCTCGCCCACGGTGACGCCCGCCGAGATGCGGCCCTCGACCATGGACGAGCCGAGCGTGCCCGCGTTGAAGTTGACGAAGCCCTCGTGCATCACCGTGGTGCCCGGGGCGAGGTAGGCGCCGAGGCGGACCCGGTCGGCGTCGGCGATGCGGACGCCCGACGGGACCACGTAGTCGACCAGGCGCGGGAACTTGTCGACGCCGAACACGGTCACGTTGCCGCCGGCGCGCAGGCGCAGCCGGGTCTCCGCGAAGCCCTCGACGGCGCACGGGCCGGCGCTGGTCCAGACGACGTTCGTCAGCGCGCCGAAGATCCCGTCCATGTTGAGCCCGTGCGGGCGGACCAGGCGGGTCGAGAGCAGGTGGAGCCGCAGGTAGGCGTCCGAGACGTCCTTGGGCGGGTCGGTGAGCTCGATCTGTGTCGTCACGACCTCGAGCCGCACCCGGCGCACCTCGTCCGCGCCGGCGAGCGCCGTGAGTGCCTCGGGCGGGACGGCGTCGGCGGGCGCCTCGCCGAGGGCTGGCGCCGGGTACCAGGTGTCGAGGGTGGTGCCGTCGTCGGCGATCGTGGCAAGGCCGAAACCCCATGCGGTCGTCATGCCTCCAGCCTAGCCGCCGCAGAACATAGGCTTGCCGCGTGCACACCGTGATCGACCCTGCCCTGCTCGACCCGTCCGGTGCGGGGTCCGACCTCGTCGCCCTCACCCGGACCATCTGCGACATCCCGTCCGTCAGCGGCGACGAGAAAGCCCTGGCCGACGCGATCGAGACGGCGCTGCGCGGCCGGCCGCACCTGACGGTGGTGCGCGACGGCGACGCCGTGGTCGCCCGGACGAACCTGGGCCGGGACCGGCGCGTCGTCGTGGCCGGCCACATCGACACCGTGCCGATCGCGGACAACCTGCCCACGCGCCTGGTCGGTGCCGACGACGGCGACGGCGCCGTGCTCTGGGGCCGCGGCACCGTCGACATGCTGGGCGGGGTGGCGGTCGCGCTCGCGCTGGCCGCCGAGCTCGGCGCGCCGGGCAGCGAGCCCGCGCACGATCTCACGTGGATCTTCTACGACCACGAGGAGGTCGACTCGGCGCTGAACGGCCTGGGCCGCCTTGCGCGCAACCACCCGGAGCTGCTGCACGGCGACTTCGCGATCCTGGGCGAGCCCTCGAACGCCGGGATCGAGGGCGGCTGCAACGGCACCATGCGCGTCGAGGTGCGCACCCGCGGCGTCGCGGCGCACTCCGCCCGCGCGTGGACCGGCGAGAACGCGATCCACGCGGCCGCCCCGGTGCTGGCCCGCCTCGCGGCGTACCAGCCGCGCGAGGTGGCGGTCGACGGCCTGGTCTACCGCGAGGGCCTCAACGCGGTGCGGATCGAGGGCGGTATCGCGGGCAACGTGATCCCCGACGCGTGCACCGTGGAGGTGAACTATCGATTCGCCCCCTCGCGCTCCGTGGCCGAGGCGGAGGCCCACCTGCGGGAGGTCTTCGAGGGTTTCGAGGTGCTCGTGACCGACGCCGCCGGCGGCGCCCGCCCGGGTCTCGACGACCCGCTGGCCGCCCAGTTCGTGAAGTCGGTGCTGGCCACGACGGGTGGCGTGCCCGCCCCCAAGTACGGGTGGACCGACGTCGCCCGGTTCTCCGAGCTGGGTGTCCCGGCGGTGAACTTCGGCCCGGGCGATCCGCTGCTCGCCCACAAGGACGACGAGCACCTTCCGGTGGCGCAGCTCGCGCAGTGCAGGGACGCGCTGCGAGCATGGCTGCTCGGCGGATAGTTTGGTGGGATGAGCGACGACGGCATTCCACAGTCCGGCCGCGGTTACCGCCGCGGTCCGGTGCTGCTCCGCGGGAACCAGATCCCCCGGACCACGACGGACCAGCGACTCCTGGCGTCGGACCAGGACACCGACTGGCTGCACCTGGACCCGTGGCGCGTGATGCGCATCCAGAGCGAGTTCGTCGAGGGGTTCGGCGCGCTGGCGGAGCTGGGGCCTGCCGTCTCGGTGTTCGGCTCGGCACGGACCAAGCCGAACCACCCGGACTACGTCGCGGGCGAGACCGTGGGCCGGCTCCTGGTGGAGTCGGGGTACGCCGTCATCACCGGCGGCGGTCCCGGGGTGATGGAGGCCGCGAACAAGGGCGCGTCCGAGGCGGGCGGAACCTCTGTGGGGCTGGGAATCGAGCTGCCCTTCGAACAGGGCGTCAACGAGTACGTGAATCTGGGCATCAACTTCCGGTACTTCTTCGCGCGAAAGACGATGTTCCTGAAGTACGCACAGGGATTCGTCGTACTGCCCGGGGGTTTCGGCACATTCGACGAGCTCTTCGAGGCCGTGACGCTGGTTCAGACCCACAAGGTCACGCAGTTCCCGATCGTCCTGGTCGGCAAGAAGTACTGGGGCGGTCTCCTGGAGTGGGCGCGGTCGACCGCGCTGGAGCACGGCACCATCAGCGAGGTGGACCTCGACATCATCCACCTCACCGACGACCCGGCCGACGCGGTACGGCACGTCGTGGACCGGGCACACCAGCTCGCCGCGGAGCAGGCGGCGCTGCAGGCGGCGGTGGCCGCCGGGCGCGCCACCGAGGGAGCGGCGCTCCGGGCGCCGGGCCTGCCGAGCGCCCTCGGCGGCTCGTAGGTGGGCGGTTCGGACGCCGACCGCACCACGGTTCCGGAGGCGTCCGTAGTTCCCGAGGCGTCCGCGCCCCTGGTGCTGCGCGGGCGCGAGGTGGGGCGCGACGGGCGCGCGGTGCGCCCCGTCGTGATGGCGGTGCTGAACCGCACCACCGACTCGTTCTACGCCCCGGCCCGCGTGCCCGACGACGCCGCCGCGCTGGCCGCCGCGGAGCGCGCGTACGCGGACGGCGCCGAGATCCTCGACGTCGGCGGGGTGCGGGCCGGCAACGGTTCGCCGGTCGACGAGGCCGAGGAGATCCGGCGCGTCGTCCCGTTCGTGGCGGAGGTCCGCCGCGCCGTGCCCGACCTCCTGGTCTCGGTGGACACCTGGCGCGCGGGCGTGGCCCGGGCGGCGATCGATGCCGGCGCGGACCTGATCAACGACACCTGGGCCGGGCACGACCCCGGGCTGGTGGAGGTGGCGGGGGCGGCCGGCGTCGGCGTCGTCTGCTCCCACACCGGAGGGGCGATCCCCCGCACGGACCCGTATCGCGTGGAGTACCCCGGCGGGCTGCTGGCCGACGTCGTGGCGACCCTCCGGGCCGCCGCGGAGCGGGCGGTGGCGTGCGGGGTGCCGCGCGAGTCCGTGCTCGTGGACCCGACCCACGACTTCGGCAAGAACACCTGGCACTCCTTGCTGTTGCTGCGCCGCACGGGCGCGCTGGCCGGGCTGGGTTTCCCGCTGCTCATGGCGCTGTCGCGCAAGGACTTCGTGGGGGAGACGCTCGACCTGCCGCCCGAGGAACGGCTGGAGGGCACGCTCGCCGCGACGGCGGTGGCCGCGTGGCTCGGCGCGCGGGTCTTCCGCGCCCACGACGTGACCGCCACACGGCGCGTTCTCGACCTCGTCGCCGCGGTCCGGGACGAAGCTCCACCGGCCGCTGCGCTGCGCGGTCTCGCCTGATCCGGCGACCCGCGGGGAATTGGCGCGTGGAAAGTAAGGGGCGCTATTTGAACTAGAATGGCTCTGTGCCCTCGGCGTTCGCCGGGAACATGAATGCTGCTACACACCGGACAACGGAATGGGAGAGCCACACATGGCTGCGATGAAGCCGCGAACGGGTGACGGACCGCTCGAGGTCACCAAGGAGGGGCGCGGCATCGTCATGCGTGTGCCGCTCGAGGGCGGCGGTCGGCTCGTCGTCGAGCTGAACGCGACCGAGGCGAGCGAGCTCGGCGACGCTCTCCAGACCGTCGTCGCCTGAATCTCAGAGCCTGACTCTCAGACGACTTGCAGCAGGGCCGCTGCCGTCCGCCGCGCGAGCCGGCCTCCCGGTGGGGTCTCAGCGGCGGACGGCCAGCAGCAGACCGTCCCCGCTCGGCAGCATGGCGGGAATCACCCGCTCGTCGTTGCGCAGCGTCCGGCCCACCTCGCGCACGACGGTGGTGAGCTCGTCGCGGCGGGCGGGGTCAGCCACCCGGTCCCGCAGCAGGGCGCCGTCGACGGCGAGCACGCCGCCCGGCCGCAGCAGCCGCAGGGCCTCGTTGACGTACTCGGGGTACCCGAGCGGGTCGCTCGCGACGAGCACGAGGTCGTACGCGCCGTCGGCCAGCCGGGGCAGCACGTCCCCGGGCCGCCCGGGGATGATCCGGGTGCGCTGGGGTGCAACACCGTCCTCGGCGAACGCCGTGCGCGCGGCCCGCTGGTGCTCCACCTCCCGGTCGATGGTGGTGAGCTGGCCGTCGTAGGGCATCCCGCGCAGCAGCCAGAGCGCCGCCACCCCGGCCCCCGTGCCGACCTCCACCACCGCGTGCGCGTTCGTGGCGGCGGCCAGGACCCGCAGCACCGCGCCGACGCCGGGCAGCACGGCCGGGCAGCCCAGCTCGGAGGCGCGTTCCCGGGCGCGCAGGAGTACCTCGTCCTCGGGGACGAAGGCCTCGCTGTAGACCCAGGCCGCGACCTTGCCGTGGCCGGACGGCTCCGCTGTGCTGATGGCTTCCTCCGGAAGGAGCGGTGCAGATGTGTGAGCATCCCGTGCGGCGTCAGGGTACAGCCCGTGGGAACGCCTGGGCTTCCATCCGCGTTGAGAGGACGATGAGCACTGTGAGCACTCGTGCAGCAGCGGACGCAAGCGCGTCGGTACCCTCCGGGCCCGACGCGGCCGACATGCCGTGGCAGCCGCCTACGTGGGAAGAGATCGTGCGCGAGCACTCCGCGCGCGTCTATCGCCTTGCCTACCGGCTGACCGGCAACAAGCAGGACGCCGAGGATCTCACGCAGGAGACCTTCATCCGGGTGTTCCGATCGTTGTCCAGCTACACGCCGGGCACGTTCGAGGGCTGGCTGCACCGCATCACGACCAACCTGTTCCTGGACGGTGCGCGCCGCAAGAAGCGCATCCGCATGGAGGCGATGGGGGACGACGACGGCCACGTCGCCGACACCGGCGACTTCGGCCGCCCGGAGCGCGGCTTCGAGCACGCCAACCTGGACGAGGACGTGCAGAAGGCGCTCGACGCGCTGCGCCCCGAGTACCGCGCCGCCGTCGTGCTGTGCGACATCGAGGGCCTGAGCTATGAGGAGATCGCCGTGACCCTGGGCGTCAAGCTGGGCACCGTGCGCTCCCGCATCCACCGGGCCCGGGCCCAGCTCCGCGACGCGCTGGAGCACCTGGCCCCGACGCGCGGGGGCGTGCGATGAGCGGTCATCTCGGCGACCTGATCAGCGCCCTGGCGGACGGTCAGCTCTCGCCCGCGGAGACCGAGCGCGCCCTGTCCCACGTGACGATGTGCCGCCTGTGCGCCCGCGAGCTGGACACCGCACGCGCGGCCCGGCGTGCCCTCTCGTCCGCGGCGGACGTGGTGCCCGACCCGGCGCTCACCGCGCGCCTCATGGCGCTCCAGGCGAGCATCCCGCCCACCTCCGACGACCCGCTGCGCCGCCCGTTCCTCGGCCCGGACCCCCTGTCCGAGCCGGTCTGGCCGGCCTCGGTGTTCGACGGCGGCAGTGGGTTCGACGGCCGCCTCGACCGCCCGGCGCGCCGTCGTCGGGCCGCGCGGATCGCCGCGCTCGGCGTGGGCGGAGCGGGAGTGCTCGGGCTGGCCCTCTTCACGCTCGGCGACGTCCCGGTGGTGTCCCCGCAGCTCTCCGCGCAGACCAGCATGACCATGCTGGGCCGCACGGGCCCGGACACGGCGGCGGCCGGGCAGGATGTGCTGGCGACGCTCGACGCGACCCCCGGCCGGCTCTCGTCCGCCGCGCTCGACTGGGCCGCGGACAACGGCTGGGCCGCGCCCACCGAGCTGCCCGACGGGTACACGGTCTCGGCCATGCGCCTGGTGGGCGACCAGGGCCAGACGCTGGAGATCGACCTGACGGGGCCGTCGGGGCACGCGGTGGTCCGCGAACGCCCGGGCCAGCTCGCCCAGGACGGCGCGGCGGCCGTCGAGGGAGTGCAGGTGCTCGCCACCGAGCCGGCCCACGTGGCCTGGCAGTCGGACGACATGGTGGTCGACGTCGTCGCGGACGCGCCGGAGGAGGTGTTGACCGAGCTCGTGGCATCGTTTGGCGAGCATGGCTACGATGCCGGGGTCCTGCCCCGCATTGCCCGCGGGTGGCATACCGTGACAGGAGCCATCGAAAGCCCATGACCGACGAGAACCCGTTCGCGCCGCCCACGCCGCGAGCAGCAGTGCCTTCCTCCGACGAACCGACGCCCCCGGCCGCGACGACGCAGCCCGCGGCGGGCGATGCCGGGCAGGAACACGTCACCGAGCAGCTTCCGGCGCAGCCGGCCGAGCGCCCCACCGCGCAGCTCCCGGCGTCGGGCCACCAGACCACCGTGGCCGCGCCGTCCGCGGCCGGGACGGAGCCGGCGGGCACGCACACGCATGAGCCGCACTCGTCGTCGCACCCGGCCCCGCACCCGAGCGACCCGCACCACACCACCACGCGGTCGAGGCGCGGGAAGCTAGGGCCTCGCGCCGTGGCCGGCGTCGTCATGCTCGGGCTGCTCGCGGGTGCGGGCGGCGGCGTGGTCGCCTACGAGCTGCTGGACGCCCAGGAGTCGGCCCGCCCGGCGGACGCCGCGCTGCCCGAGCCCGCGTCCGGTGCCACGCACGTGGCGCGCCCCGAGGGTTCGGTGGCGGCCATCGCCGCCAAGACGCTGCCGAGCGTCGTCTCGATCGAGGTGCGCGCCGAGCAGGGCGTGGCGACCGGGTCCGGGATGATCCTCAAGGCCGAGGGCTACATCCTCACGAACAACCACGTGGTCGCGGAGGCGGCGTCGGGGGCCGAGGTCACGGTGACGTTCTCCGACGGTCACGAGCAGCCCGCCGAGCTCGTGGGCGCGACGCCCGACTACGACCTCGCGGTGATCCGGGTCGACGAGACGGGCCTGGAGCCGCTGGTGCTGGGCGACTCCGACGACGTGGTCGTCGGAGACGCGGTGCTCGCCGTCGGCTCCCCGCTCGGCCTGGAGGCCACGGTCACCACCGGGATCGTCAGCGCGCTGCACCGCCCCGTGAAGGCCGGCGAGGCCGCCGAGGCGGCGTTCATCGACGCCATCCAGACCGACGCCGCGATCAACCCCGGCAACTCGGGCGGGCCGCTCGTGAACTCGGCGGGCGAGGTGATCGGCATCAACTCCGCCATCGCGCAGGGGCCGGGCACGACCGGGGCCACCGGCAACATCGGGCTCGGCTTCGCCATCCCGTCCAACCAGGCGCGGCACACCGCCGAGCAGCTCATCGAGACGGGCTCGGCGACGTTCCCGGTCATCGGCGTGCTGCTCGACCCCACCTACCAGGGCGAGGGCGTGCAGGTCTCGGAGGAGGCGCAACAGGGCACGCCGGCTGTGACGCCCGGCGGCCCGGCCGACCAGGCGGGCGTGGAGCCCGGCGACGTGATCCTCTCGATCGACGGCCGCCCCGTGTCGGTGGCCGACGAGCTCATCGTCGCCATCCGCGCCAAGGCGCCGGGCGACGCGGTGACGCTCCAGGTGCGTTCCGGGGGCGAAGAGCGCGAGGTGCGCGTGGTCCTCGAGGAACGGTCCAGCGGCCAGTGAACCGGGTTCATCTGGCGTTCGCCGGCGGGTCCCGCGACGCGAGTAGGCTCTGAGCGTGTTCGGCATCAATGGCTGGGAGCTCGTGATCATTCTGGTGATCGCGATGCTCGTGATCGGCCCGGAGCGACTGCCTGTCTACGCGGAACAGCTCGGCTCCCTCGTGCGGCGTGGCCGCGACCTGCTCCAGAACGCGAAGGCGCGAGTGGACGACGAGCTCGGGCCGGAGTTCAGCGACGTCGACTGGTCCAAGCTCGACCCGCGGCAGTACGACCCGCGCAAGATCGTGCGGGACGCCCTGATGGACGACGGCCCGCCGTCGGCCGATGCACGGACCGCCGCAGCCCAGGCGGCGATGAGGAACGGCACCCCCGCGCCAGCCGCCGGAGCGGTCGCGGAACCCGGGAAGGCGCCGTACGACGACGAAGCTACGTGAGGATTCGGTGAGCGCCCATGGACCTGCCAGAATGTTCGCCATGTCGCTCGAAACACCGACCGCGGTGAGCACCGGAACCTCCGCCCACCGCCCTACCCGGAAGCGCATATTCTCCGGGATGCAGCCCACCGACGGTTCGCTCCACCTGGGCAACTACATCGGTGCCCTGTCGCAGTGGATCGCGCTGCAGGACTCCTACGACGCGCTCTACTGCGTGGTCGACCTGCACGCGCTCACGGTGAACCCCGACCCGGCGTCGCTGCGCGAGCGCACCCGCCGCACGGCAGCCCAGTACCTGGCGGGGGGCATCGACCCCGAGCGGTCGATCCTGTTCGTGCAGTCCCAGGTCGCCGCGCACACCGAGCTGGCGTGGCTGCTGAGCTGCCAGACCGGGTTCGGCGAGGCCGGGCGCATGACGCAGTTCAAGGACAAGTCGGCGAAGCAGGGCAGCGAGGGCACCACCGTCGGGCTCTTCACCTACCCCGTGCTGATGGCCGCCGACATCATGCTGTACGACGCCGCCCTGGTCCCCGTGGGCGAGGACCAGCGCCAGCACCTGGAGCTCACGCGGGACCTCGCGGAGCGGCTGAACACCCGCTTCGGCGCGGGTACCGCCGTCGTCCCGGACGCGCACATCGTCAAGGGCGTGGCGAAGATCCAGGACCTGCAGGACCCCAGCTCCAAGATGAGCAAGTCGAGCTCGGGTGGCAAGGGCGTCGTCTGGCTGCTGGAGGACCCGAAGAAGGCTGTCAAGGCCATCAAGTCGGCGGTGACCGACGCCGACGAGACCTACGGCGTGCGCTTCGACCCGGCCGAGAAGCCCGGCATCTCGAACCTGCTGACGATCTTCTCGGCGGTGACCGGCCGCGACATCGACGCGATCGCCAAGGAGTACGACGGCCGCGGCTACGGCTACCTCAAGGTGGACCTGGCCGACGCCGTCGTCGCGTTCCTCGAGCCGTTCCAGGCCCGGGCGAACACCTACCTGGCGGACCCCGCCGAGCTGGACCGGGTGCTCGCAGACGGCGCCGACCGGGCCCGCGCGATCGCGCGCCCGGTGCTGGACCGGATGTACGAGCGGTTCGGCCTGTTCCCCTCCCGAGGCGAACGGTGAACATTCCCGAGCGGGAACCTGGGCAGATCCGGATCGGGATCGCCATCGAGATCCCGGAGCCCTACGCCGCGGAGCTCAGCGCGGCGCGGGTGGCCGCGGACGACCCGCTCGCGCACTTCATCCCCCCGCACATCACGCTGCTGGGACCCACGCTGCTCGACGTCGAGCAGCTCGCCGAGGCACGCGCGCACCTCGCGGACGTGGCCGCCGCCGCCCCGCCCTTCGCGGTGAAGCTGCGGGGAACCGCCACCTTCCGGCCGATCTCGCCGGTGGTGTTCGTGGCGCTCTCGCAGGGCATCGCCGAGTGCGAGCGGCTCGAGTCCTCCGTGCGGACGGGAGTCCTCGACGGCGAGCTCCGGTTCAACTACCACCCGCACGTGACGATCGCGCACGAGGTGCCCGACGCCGCCCTCGACAAGGCGTTCGAGGCGATGGCCGACTACTCCGCCGAGTTCGACGTCGACCGTTTCTACCAGTACGAGCACGGCGACGACGGCATCTGGCGCCCCCAGGCGGCCTTCCCCCTGGGTTGAGGCCTAGGCTCGACGCGATGAAGCGGCTGATCGAGCTCGGCAAGACTGTCCGGGCGTGGTGGGAGACGACGCGCGCCGGCCGCGCGCTGGACCGGTTCAACACCGCGAACGGCGCGGTGCTGAGCGGCGGCATGGCGTACGCGGCGCTCTTCTCGCTGTTCGCCGCCCTCGCCATCGGCTACACGGTGTTCGTACGGGTGCTCGGCGACAACACCGAGCTGCGGGACGCGGTCCTCGCCCAGGTGGACACGTGGGTGCCCGGACTGGTGGACACCGGTGACGGGGGCGTCCTGTCGCCGTCGGACCTGGTGCTCTCCACCGGGCTGAGCTGGACGTCGGTCGTGGCGGCGGTGGTGCTGCTCTGGTCCGCCACGGGGTTCATGGGCGCGCTGCGCACGTCGGTGCGGGCGATGTTCGGCGAGACGGAGAGTGCCGGAAACCCGGTGACCACCCGGCTCCGGCAGCTTCTGGGCTTCGTGCTGCTCGGGGTCGGCGTGCTGGTCACCGCGGCCGCGAGCGTGGCGGTCTCGGCGGCAGTCCCCTGGACCCTGAAGCAGGTGGGCCTGGGCTCGGGCGCGGGCTGGGCCGTGCGCGGTGTCGGCCTGCTCCTGGCCGTGCTGCTCGACGCCGCCGTCGTCGCCGCCGTGATCCGGTACGTGGGCGGAGTACGCCCGCCGGGCCGCGACCTGCTGCTCGGCTCGCTCGCGGTGGGTGTCGTCGCCGGTGCGCTCCGCTACCTGGGCACCGAGGTCATCTCGGGAGCGGCTACCCGCAACGCCCTCCTGGCATCCTTCGCGGTAGTGGTGACCCTCCTGATCCTGGTCAACCTCCTGGCCCGAGTCCTCCTCCTCGCCACGGCCTGGATGGCCGCGGCGGAGGAGGAACAACGAACGATCAGAAGGCCCGAGTGATCATGGCCTTCTTGACCTCCTGGATCGCCTTCGTGACCTCGATGCCGCGCGGGCACGCCTCGGTGCAGTTGAAGGTCGTGCGGCACCGCCACACGCCCTCCTTGTCGTTGAGGATCTCCAGGCGCTGCGACCCACCCTCGTCACGGCTGTCGAAGATGAACCGGTGCGCGTTCACGATCGCGGCCGGCCCGAAGTACTGGCCGTCCGTCCAGAACACCGGGCAGGACGACGTGCACGCGGCGCACAGGATGCACTTGGTGGTGTCGTCGAACTTGGCGCGGTCCTCGGGGGACTGGTAGCGCTCCTTGGACGGCTCGTTCCCCGTCGTGATGAGGAACGGCATGATCTCGCGGTAGGAGGCGAAGAACGGCTCCATGTCCACGACGAGGTCCTTCACGACCGGCAGGCCCTTGATGGGCTCGACGGTGATGGGCTTCGACGGGTCGACGTCCTTGAGCAGCGTCTTGCAGGCCAGGCGGTTGCGGCCGTTGATCCGCATCGCGTCCGAGCCGCAGACGCCGTGCGCGCACGACCGGCGGAACGTGAGCGAGCCGTCCATGTCCCACTTGATCTTGTGCAGGGCGTCGAGCACGCGGTCGGTGCCGTGGGCCTCGACCGTGAAGTCCTGCCAGGTGGGCTCGTCGGACACCTCGGGGTTGAACCGCCGGATCCGCATGGTGACCGTGAACGAGGGGATCTCGCCCGCGGCGGCTGCGGGGGCTTCGAGAGTGGCAGTCATCAGTACTTACGCTCCATCGGCTCGTACCGGGTCTGGATAACAGGCTTGGAGCCCAGGACGACCTTGTAGCCGTCGAACTCCTCGACGTGGTCGAAGTAGCCCTCGACGTGGCCTTCGGCCTGGTCCGACGCCTCCGGCGGACGACGGTAGGCCATGGTGTGCAGCATGTAGTGCGCGTCGTCCCGGTTCGGGAAGTCCTCGCGGTAGTGACCGCCGCGCGACTCCTTGCGGTTGATGGCCGCGACCACGGTGACCTCGGCGATGTCGAGCAGGAAGCCCAGCTCGATGGCCTCGAGGAGGTCGGTGTTGAACAGCTTGCCCTTGTCCTGCACCGACGCGTTGCGGTACCGCTTCTGCAGCTCGCGGATGTCGGCCAGGGCCTCGTTCAGCGACTCGCCGGTGCGGAACACCTGGGCGTTGAGGTCCATGGTGTCCTGGAGCGCCTTGCGGATGTCTGCCACGCGCTCGCCGTCGGGCCGGTTGCGCATCTCGTCGAGCTGCGCGACGACGCGGACCGTCGGGTCGTCCGGCAGCTCGTGGAACTCCGCTGTCTTGGAGTACTCGGCCGCGGCCCGGCCGGAGCGCTTGCCGAACACGTTGATGTCGAGCAGCGAGTTGGTGCCGAGCCGGTTGGAGCCGTGCACGGACACGCACGCGACCTCGCCGGCGGCGTAGAGGCCCTTGACGACGTTGACGCCGTCGCGCAGCACCTCACCCCTGACGTTGGTCGGCACGCCGCCCATGGCGTAGTGCGCCGTCGGGTAGACGGGCACGGGCTCGGTGTAGGGCTCGATGCCGAGGTAGGTCCGCGCGAACTCGGTGATGTCCGGGAGCTTCGCGTCGATGTGCGCGGGCTCCAGGTGCGTCAGGTCGAGCAGCACGTAGTCCTTGTTCGGCCCGGCGCCCCGGCCCTCGCGCACCTCGTTCGCCATCGACCGGGCCACGATGTCGCGCGGCGCGAGGTCCTTGATGGTGGGGGCGTAGCGCTCCATGAAGCGCTCGCCCTCGGAGTTGCGCAGGATGCCGCCCTCGCCGCGGGCGGCCTCCGACAGGAGGATGCCCAGGCCCGCGAGGCCCGTCGGGTGGAACTGGAAGAACTCCATGTCCTCCAGCGGCAGGCCGCGGCGGTACGCCAGCGCCATGCCGTCACCGGTCAGGGTGTGCGCGTTCGACGTGGTCTTGAAGATCTTCCCGGCACCGCCGGTCGCGAAGATGATCGCCTTGGCCTGGAACACGTGGATCTCGCCGGTCGCGAGGTCGTAGGCGACGACGCCGGTCGCGTTGACCTCCTCGCCGTCCGCGATCTCCTCGGTGGTGAGGTCGTGGTCGGTGATCAGGTCCAGCACGTAGAACTCGTTGAAGAACTCGACGTCCTGCTTGACGCAGTTCTGGTAGAGCGTCTGGAGGATCATGTGACCGGTGCGGTCGGCGGCATAGCACGCGCGGCGGACGGCGGACTGGCCGTGGTCGCGGGTGTGCCCGCCGAAGCGGCGCTGGTCGATCTTGCCCTCGGGGGTGCGGTTGAACGGGAGGCCCATCCGCTCCAGGTCGAGGACCGACTCGATGGCCTCCTTGGCGAGGATCTCGGCCGCGTCCTGGTCGACGAGGTAGTCGCCGCCCTTGACGGTGTCGAACGTGTGCCATTCCCAGTTGTCGTCCTCGACGTTCGCGAGGGCTGCCGCCATGCCGCCCTGGGCGGCACCGGTGTGGGATCGGGTGGGGTACAGCTTGGAGATCACCGCTGTGCGGGCCTCCTTCGACGACTCGAGGGCGGCGCGCATGCCTGCGCCGCCGGCGCCGACGATGACGACGTCGTACTGATGGGTCTGCATCGGGCTCGATGCCTCCTGCTGAAGAGTTTCGGAGTGTGGGGCTGGGGAAGTGCCGTGCTGGCCGGTCTAGGCCGTGCAGAAGGAGGCGAGCAGCTCTGCGGGAGCGTCCGGCGGGCACGGGTCGAACGTGAAGATCACGAGGGTGCCCAGCACGACCACGACGGTGAACGCCAGGAGCAGGAGGCCCTTGAGGATGCCGCGCGTCAGGTCCCGGGTGGCGTAGTCGTTGATGATGGTGCGCACGCCGTTGGTGCCGTGGATCATGGCGAGCCACAGCATGAGCAGGTCCCAGACCTGCCACAGCGGGTTCGCCCACTTACCGGCCACGAAGCCGAAGTCGATGGCGTGCACGCCGTCGCCGACCAGCAGGTTCACGAACAGGTGGCCGAAGATCAGGACGATCAGCACGACGCCGGACGCGCGCATGAAGACCCAGGAGTACAGCTCGTAGTTGCCGCGCGTCGTCTTGCGCCGGACGTACGGGGAGCGCGGGGAGTCGACCTTCGCCACCGCTGCGGTTCCGTGTGCCATCAGTGGCCACCTCCGAACACGTTCATGAGGTGGCGCGGCAGGAAGCCCGCCATCGTCACGACGAAGAGACCGACGACCACCCAGAGCATGACCTTCTGGTACTTGGGGCCCTTGGCCCAGAAGTCCACCAGGATGATCCGGATGCCGTTGAAGGCGTGGAAGACGATCGCGGCGACGAGGCCCGCCTCGCCCAGCCCCATGATCGGCGTCTGGTAGGTGCCGATCGCTGCGTTGTACGCCTCGGGGGACACGCGCACCAGCGCGGTGTCGAGCACGTGCACGAGCAAGAAGAAGAAGATCAGCACGCCGGTCACGCGGTGCGCGACCCACGACCACATGCCTTCACGGCCGCGGTATAACGTGCCTGCTGGTGCGGTGGGCACTTCGGGAGCCTCCTATGGCTGTCCGGCTGGGGTGGCTGGTCCCCACTGTAATGACAACTGGTCGCCTCGATCGCCGCCCGGCAGCCCTCACGGGCATCAAGACGCGGCATTTGTGACTGATCCCACAGGGGAGATGTCGTCGCTTCCGGCACCCGTCAGGTTGCTCGTGCGTTGCTACCGGACTCGGCTCCCCTCCCCGCTCTGATTCGGCGGGTTATTGCAGCGGGAGCGCCGCCGTACTGGCATCCTGCGGGCATGACTTCGGCCGCCGCCCCATCGTCCCCGATCGACGACTTCTTCGCAGTGGTACCTGCCGGTGGGTCCGGCACGCGGCTCTGGCCGCTCTCCCGGGGCGGGGAGCCCAAGTTCCTGCATGACCTCGTCGGCTCGGGCCAGTCCCTGCTGCAGGCCACCGAGCGCCGGCTGCGCCCCTTGGCCGGCCCCGACGGCGTGGTCCTGGTCACCGGGGAGCAGCACGTGGCGGCCTGCCGCGCCCAGCTCCCGGGCCTGTCCGACGACGCCGTGCTCGCCGAGCCGGCGCCGCGCGAGTCGATGGCGGCGATCGGCCTGGCGGCCGCCGTGCTGGAGAAGCGGCACGGCGACGTCGTGATCGGGTCGTTCGCCGCCGACCACGTGATCCACGGGACGCGGGCGTTCGAGCTGGCCGTGCGGGAGGCCGTGGCCGCGGCGCGGGCCGGCTACGTGACGACCGTCGGGATCGCGGCCTCCCGGCCGTCGACCGCGTTCGGCTACGTGCGCTCGGGCGAGCCGCTCGGGATCGCGGACGCCCCGCACACGCTGCACGTGCGCGGGTTCACGGAGAAGCCGGACGCCGCGACCGCCCGGACCTACCTCGCCTCGGGCGAGTACCGGTGGAACGCGGGCATGTTCGTCGCGCGCACCTCGGTGCTGCTGGGGCACCTCGCCGAGCAGCGGCCGGCGCTGCACGACGCCCTGCGACTGGTCGCGGACGCGTGGGACACGCCGCGCCGCGCCGCCGTGCTCGCCGAGGTCTGGCCCGGCCTGGAGAAGATCGCCATCGACCACGCGGTGGCGGAGCCCGTCGCGGCGGCGGGTGGCGTCGCCGTCGTGCCCGGGACGTTCGGCTGGGACGACGTCGGGGACTACAACTCGCTCGCCGTCCTCCTGCCGTCCGACGACGACCGCGGCGCCAAGGTGCTCGGCGACCCCGCGAACGTGCTGCGGATCGAGAGCGCCGGCTCGGTGGTGGTCCCGGCGTCGGGCCGCCTGGTGACGGTGCTGGGGCTGGACGACGTCGTCATCGTCGACACGCCCGACGCGCTGCTGGTGACCACGCGCGCCCGCGCGCAGCAGGTGAAGGACGTCGTGGCGGCCGTCCGCGAGCGAGGCCGCGAAGACCTCCTCTGACCGTCGGACGTACGGGGGCACCCCCGGATGCCGGGTACGTCGGACATGTCGAGGGGTGTCGTCTCATTCTCGTCCGGATGGTGGGATAGATGCCGTCGGGCCGTGTTTCGCGGGGCGGACAGCGCTACCGTGGGTCGGGTGAAGCCGACCGAGCCACCCGTCAGTCTTGCCGATTTCGATCAGATCGTTTCGAACGGTCAGCTGCCGGTCGGTGACATGCCCGGAGGCAACGCGACGGACGTCGTCGCCGCCCTCGCCGCGCGCGTGGGCGACCTGGCCGAGGGGCTGGACGCCGAGCTGATCGCGTTCCGCCGCGACGTGCACGCGCACCCCGAGCTGTCCCGCAAGGAGACGCGCACCACGCGGGTCGTCGCCGAGCGACTGCGGGCCGCGGGCCTGGAGCCGCGCCTGCTGCCGATCGGCTCCGGCCTGGTCTGCGACATCGGCCCCGACCACGGGCCGGACGGCGAGGGCCGGATCGGCCTGCGCGCCGACCTCGACGCGCTCCCGCTGCAGGAGACCAGCGGGGTCGAGTTCGCCTCGACCGAGCCGGGAGTCGCCCACGCTTGCGGCCACGACGTGCACACCACCGTGGTGCTCGGAGCGGGCCTCGTGCTCGCTCGCCTGCAGGAGGAGGGGCGGCTGCGGCGCGGCGTCCGCCTCTTCTTCCAGCCGGCCGAGGAGGTGTTCCCCGGCGGCGCCGAGGACATCATCAACCGCACGTCCGAGCTCGACGGCGTCGACCGGATGGCGGCGCTGCACTGCGACCCGAAGTTCGACGTCGGGCACGTCGGTACGCGCATCGGGCCCATCACCTCGGCGAGCGACTCGGTGAGCGTGACGATCTCGTCGCCCGGCGGCCACACCTCCCGCCCGCACCTCACGGGCGACGTCGTGTTCGCGCTCGGCCAGGTCATCACGCAGACGCCCGCAGTGCTGGGCCGACGGCTCGACCCCCGCTCGGGCGTGAACCTGACGTGGGGCGCCGTCCAGGCCGGCTCGACGCCGAACGCGATCCCGTCCAGCGGCGTCGTCAAGGGCACGCTGCGCTGCCTCGACGTGCGCGCCTGGGAGAAGTCGGGCGAGCTGGTCCGCGAGGCGGTGGAGCAGATCGTGGCCCCGTACGGCGTCGGAGTCTCGGTGACGGTGACGCACGGGGTGCCGCCGGTCGAGAACCAGACCGAGGCCACCAGCGACCTCGAGGCCGCGGTCCGCGACGCCGTCGGCCCCGACGCCGTGCAGCTCACCGAGCAGTCGATGGGCGGGGAGGACTTCGCCTGGTTCCTCCGCAAGGTGCCGGGGACCATGGCGCGGCTCGGCGTGCGCACCCCCGGCGGCCCCACCTATGACCTGCACCAGGGCGACCTCGTGGTCGACGAGCGGGCGATCGGCGTCGGTGTGCGGGCCCTTGCCCAGTTTGCCGCACGCTGACCGCCAGATGTTCCTGCCGATGACGCTTCGGTAACGACTTCCTCCGGTTACCGTCTCGAAACGCGAAAAGCGGGATGCGCTGGCTACGCTCGGTGCGGTATAGGGCCCCAGATCTGTTTGGACAAGGCCCGTCTAGACCATCGAAGGAGCACCAGTGAAGAAGGCTGTTTGGCTCACCGCTCTTGCGGGAGCAGCGGCGCTCGCGCTCTCGGCGTGCGGCACCGCCCCGGAGGAGACCCCCGGTGGCGAGACCTCCGCCGCCAGCGACTTCAAGCCCTGCATGGTGTCGGACGCCGGCGGGTTCGACGACAAGAGCTTCAACCAGCTCAGCTTCGAGGGCGCGACTGCGGCGGCCGACGAGCTCGGCACCAAGCTCGTCAGTGTCGAGTCGTCGTCGGAGAGCGACTACAAGGGCAACATCGAGTCGCTCGTGGGCGAGAGCTGCAACACGATCGTGACGGTCGGCTTCGCGCTGTCGGCGGCCACCGTCGAGTCGGCCACGGCCAACCCCGACATCGACTACATCATCATCGACGACGCCGCTGACGCCGACTTCGACGGCAAGGCCGACGCCGAGAACATCAAGCCGCTGCTGTACGACACGTCGCAGGCCGCGTTCCTCGCGGGCTACCTGGCCGCGGGCTACTCCGAGGCCGGCAAGGTCGGCACGTTCGGCGGCATGGACTTCCCGACCGTCACGATCTTCATGGACGGCTTCAAGCAGGGCATCGACTACTACAACGAGACCAAGGGCGAGAACGTCGAGCTCGTGGGCTGGGACGGCAAGAAGGGCTCCTTCACGGGCGGCTTCTCGGCCGACCCGGCGGCGAAGCAGACGGCGGAGAACATCCTGGGCCAGGGCGTCGACGTGATCCTGCCCGTCGGCGGCCCGATCTACCAGTCCGCGATGGATGCGATCGCCGACTCGGGCGAGGACGTCGCCCTGATCGGCGTGGACGCCGACTTCTACGAGTCGGACCCGACCACGCAGGACATCGTGCTGACCTCGATCCTGAAGGGGATGGACGTCTCCACCAAGGAGGCCGTGGTCGCCTCCGGCAAGGGTGAGTTCGACCCGACCCCGTACGTCGGCACCCTCGAGAACGGTGGCGTGGACATCGCCCCGCTGCACAACTTCGAGGACAAGGTCGACCCGGCCCTCTGGCAGGAGGTCCAGGACCTCAAGCAGTCGATCATCGACGGCAAGGTCGAGGTGAAGTCCTACCTCGCCAAGTGACAGCCCGTCAGGGCTGATCGGTCGATGACCGAGACTTGACGCAAGATGGTCCCGGGGGGCACGGCTCGCGCCGCGCGCCTCGGGACCTGTCATGAGCAGGACCCCTTCGGGAAGGATTCCTATGCGGCTCGAGCTGCGCGGCATCACCAAGCGCTTCGGCGCGCTCGTCGCGAACGACCACATCGACCTGGTGGTCCAGCCAGGTGAGATCCACTCGCTCCTGGGCGAGAACGGGGCGGGCAAGTCCACCCTGATGAACGTGCTCTACGGCCTGTACGACGCCGACGAGGGCGAGATCCTCCTGGACGACGTCGTCCAGAACTTCTCCGGCCCCGGCGACGCGATGGCCGCGGGCATCGGCATGGTGCACCAGCACTTCATGCTCGTGCCCGTCTTCACCGTGGCGGAGAACGTCATGCTCGGCCAGGAGCAGACCCGCGGCGCCGGACGGCTCGACCTGGACGCGGCCCGCGCGCAGGTGCGCGAGATCTCCGCCCGGTTCGGGTTCCACGTGGATCCCGACGCGCTGGTCGAGGACCTGCCGGTGGGCGTCCAGCAGCGCGTCGAGATCATCAAGGCGCTCTCGCGGAACGCCGACGTGCTGGTCTTCGACGAGCCGACGGCGGTGCTCACGCCGCAGGAGACCGACGAGCTGATGGCGATCATGCGCCAGCTCCGCGACGAGGGCTCCGCGATCGTGTTCATCACCCACAAGCTGCGCGAGGTGCGCGCGGTCGCCGACCGCATCACCGTCGTCCGGCACGGCAAGGTGGTGGGCGAGGCCCAGGCGACGGCGTCGGACGCCGAGCTCGCCTCCCTCATGGTGGGCCGCTCCGTGGAGCTGACCGTCCACAAGGACGCACCCACGCTGCACGACAACGGCTTGAAGGTCAGCGGCCTGGTGGTCGCCAGCGAGTCCGGCACCGTCGTGGTCGACGACGTCAGCTTCGAGGTGCGCGGCGGCGAGGTGCTCGTGGTCGCGGGCGTGCAGGGCAACGGGCAGACCGAGCTCACCGAGGCCCTCATCGGCCTGGAGGGCGACGTGTCGGGCAGCATCACGCTCGACGGCAAGGAGCTCGTGGGCCGCTCGGTGCGCCGCATCCTCGACGAGGGCGTGGGCTTCGTGCCCGAGGACCGGACGCTCGACGGGCTGATCGGCGAGTTCACCATCGCCGAGAACCTCATGCTCGACCGCTCCGACGGGCCGCCGTTCGTCAAGGGCGGAGCCCTGCGGCTCGGCTATCGCGACCGGTTCGCCGAGGAGAAGGTGGCCGAGTTCGACGTCCGCACGCAGGGCATCACCACGCCGGTGGGGCGCCTGTCGGGCGGTAACCAGCAGAAGGTGGTGCTCGCGCGCGAGCTGTCGCGCGACCTGCGCCTGTTCGTCGCGGCACAGCCGACGCGCGGCGTGGACGTGGGGTCCATCGAGTTCATCCACAAGCGGATCGTCGCCACGCGCGACGCCGGGGTGCCGGTCGTGGTGGTCTCCACCGAGCTGGACGAGGCGGTGGCCCTGGCCGACCGCATCATGGTCATGTACCGCGGCAAGGTCGTGGGCATCGTGCCCGCGGACACGCCGCGTGACGTGCTGGGCCTGATGATGGCGGGGATCTCCCCGGAGGACGCGAAGGGAGAGGAGGAGTCGCGTGAACGCGCCTAAGTCAAACAGGGAATCGAGCTCTGGGGCAGGCCCCGAGCAGGAGCCCGAGCTCGACCCCGGCACTGCCGAGGAGTTGGAGCAGGAGCGGGCCCGCGTGGCCGGCGGACCGGGCGGCGAGGCCGCCGTCGACACGGAGAGCCGTCTCGCGAAGGCCCTGCAGCAGACCATGACCAGCTCATGGACGGTGGCCGTGGGCGCCGTCCTGCTCGCCGTCCTGGTGGGCTCCATCATGATCGCCTTCACCGACGAGGAGGTGAAGGCGTCCGCGGTGTACTTCTTCGCGCGGCCCACCGACACTTTCGTCGCGATCGGCCAGGCGGTCGGCGGCGCGTACTCCGCGCTGTTCCGCGGTTCCGTGGTGAACGTGCAGGCGCCGGACTTCGTGACCGCGATCCGGCCGCTGACGGAGACGTTCAGCTACGCGACCCCGCTCATCGCGGCCGGGCTTGGCGTGGCGCTCGCGTTCCGGGCCGGCCTGTTCAACATCGGTGGCCAGGGGCAGATGCTCGTGGCGGCCGCGGCGGCCGGCTGGGTGGGCTTCGGCGTCAGCGGCGTGCCGTTCCCGCTGCACCTGCTGCTGGCCCTGGTGGCCGGTATCGCGGCGGGCGCGGTGTGGGCCGGGATCGCGGGCGTGCTCAAGGCCCGCACCGGGGCGCACGAGGTGATCGTGACGATCATGCTCAACTACGTCGCGTACTACCTGATCTCCTACTTCCTGGCGACGCCGGGGCTCCTGCAGGCGCCCGGCTCGTCCAACCCGAAGACGCCGCCGACGCCGGAGTCGGCCCAGCTGCCGACCCTGCTTGGCGACCGGTTCAACATGACCTGGGGCTTCGTGCTGGCGCTGCTGGCCGTGGTCGGTGTCTGGTGGCTGCTCGACCGGTCCTCGACCGGCTTCGCGTTCCGTGCCGTCGGGGAGAACCCGCGCGCCGCCCGCGTGGCCGGCATCGACACCGGGCGCGCCACCGTGAACGTGATGCTCCTGGCCGGTGGGCTGGTCGGCCTGGCCGGTGCGTCGCAGGTGCTCGGCGGGGTCACCACGGGCTTCAGCTCCGACATCGACGCGGGCATCGGGTTCGACGCCATCACCGTCGCGCTGCTCGGCGGGTCCAGCCCGTGGGGCGTGCTCGCCGCCGGCATCCTGTTCGGCGCGTTCAAGGCGGGTGGAACGACCATGCAGGCCGCCGAGGGCGTCCCGAGCGACATCGTGCTCGTGGTCCAGTCGCTCATCGTGCTCTTCATCGCGGCGCCGCCGCTGGTTCGGGCGATCTTCCGGCTGCCTGACCCGAATCGGCGTCGGGCAGCGAAGAAGCCGAAGGCGAACCGGAACCAGAAGGAGGCGGCCGCGTGAGCGCCGACCACATGTCCACCCAGCTCGACGCGCCGCTGTCGGAGACCACGCGCACGGTCACGGTCGTGTCGTGGAAGCCGGCCGGCGTGCTGCTCACTGTGACCGTGCTGTACGCGCTGCTGCTCGTCGCGGTGCCGCACTCGGGAGACACCCGGTTCCTGCTGTCGCAGCGCAGCGACTTCTTCCAGATTCCGGTCATCGTGCTGCCGGCGACGGTGTTCGCGTGGGTGTGCGGGGCGGTGATGATCGCGGTGACGGCCGTGGCCTTCGTGCTCACCGCGCGCGGGCACCGGACGCCGCTCTGGCTCGTCGTGATCTTCTCCCTCGCAGGCCTGCTCGGCTTCCTGGCGTGGGCGGGTGCCGGCAGCCCGCGCGACCTGTCGATCGTGGGCCTGCTCAGCGGCGCCGTGCTGTGGTCCGTGCCGTTCGTGTACGGCGCGATGGGCGGCGTGATCGGCGAGCGCGCGGGCGTGGTCAACATCGCGATCGAGGCTCAGCTCCTCGGCGCGGCGTTCACGGCGGCGATCGTCTCCTCGCTCACCGACAGCGCGACGGCGGGCCTGGTCGCGGCGATCTTCGCGGGCGCGCTCGTGGCGCTCGTGCTCGGCGTGTTCGCGATCACGTACCACGTGAACCAGGTGATCGTGGGTGTCGTGCTGAACGTGCTGGTCGTCGGCCTGACCAGCTTCCTGTACTCGCAGGTGCTGGTGCCCGATGCGGCGACGCTCAACTCGACGACGCGGTTCATGTCGATCCCGATCCCGGTGTTGTCGGACATCCCCGTGCTCGGCCCGGTCCTGTTCGACCAGCCGGCGCTCATCTATCTGATGTTCGTCGCCGTGCCCGCCGTCTGGTACGCGCTGAACCGGACCCGTTGGGGCCTGCGGCTGCGCTCCGTGGGCGAGCACCCGAAGGCGGCCGACACGGTCGGCATCAACGTGGTGCGCACCCGGTACAACGCGGTGCTCGTCGCGGGCGCGGTGGCCGGGCTGGGTGGCGCCTTCTACACCACGGTCAACCTGAGCCAGTTCGGCGAGAACATGACCGGCGGCGCGGGCTACATCGCCCTGGCCGCCGTCATCTTCGGCAAGTGGGACCCGATCCGGGCCGCGTTCGCAGGCCTGCTGTTCGGCTTCGCGTCCAACCTGCAGAACGTGCTGTCCGTCGTCGGCTCGCCCGTGCCGAGCCAGTTCATGCTCATGGTGCCGTACGTGGTCACCCTGCTCGCCGTCGCCGGCCTGGTGGGGCGCTCGCGTCCGCCGGCCGCCTCGGGCGAGCCGTACATCAAGGGTTGAGGAAGGTGGACGTGAACGCTGTGGATCCGGCCGACCCGGCGGGCGCCGTGGACTGGGACGGCCTGCGGGCGGCAGCCCGGAGCGCGCTCGACAAGGCGTACGCGCCGTACTCGAAGTTCAAGGTCGGCGCGGCCGCGTTCGCCGACGACGGCCGTCTGCTCACCGGCGCGAACATCGAGAATGCCGCGTACGGGGTCACCCTGTGCGCCGAGTGCTCGCTGGTCAGCGCCCTGGTGATGTCCGGCGGCGGGCGGTTCGCCGCGTTCACGTGCGTGAACGCGCTCGGCGAGACGATCATGCCGTGCGGCCGGTGCCGCCAGATCCTCTGGGAGCACGGCGGGCCCGAGCTGCTGGTCGACACCCCGCTCGGCATCGCGCCGATGACCGACGTACTGCCGCAGGCCTTCGGGCCGGGCGACCTGGACCACGTGCGGGAGGCACAGCGATGACCGAGCCGTTCGACGCCGTCGACATCATCCGGGCCAAGCGTGACAAGGACGCACTGACCGACCAGCAGATCGACTGGCTCGTCGACGCCTACACCCGTGGCGTGGTCGCCGACGAGCAGATGTCCGCGATGACCATGGCGATCCTGCTCAACGGCATGTCGCGCGCGGAGATCTCCCGGTGGACGCAGGCGATGATCGCGTCCGGCGAGCGCATGTCGTTCGCGAAGCTCTCCCGGCCCACGGCGGACAAGCACTCCACGGGCGGCGTCGGGGACAAGATCACGCTGCCCCTTGCGCCCCTCGTGGCGGCGTTCGACGTCGCCGTGCCGCAGCTGTCGGGCCGCGGCCTCGGACACACGGGCGGCACGCTCGACAAGCTGGAGTCCATCCCTGGCTGGCGGGCCTCGTTGACGAACGACGAGATGATGTCCCAGCTCGAGTCCGTCGGCGCCGTGATCTGCGCCGCCGGGTCGGGCCTCGCGCCGGCGGACAAGAAGCTCTACGCGCTCCGCGACGTCACAGGCACGGTCGAGGCGATCCCGCTCATCGCGAGCTCGATCATGTCCAAGAAGATCGCCGAGGGCACGGGCGCCCTGGTGCTCGACGTGAAGGTCGGCTCGGGCGCGTTCATGAAGACCCTGGACAGCGCGCGCGAGCTGGCCCGCACCATGGTGGACCTCGGGACCGACGCCGGGGTGCGCACCGTCGCCCTGGTCACCGACATGTCGGTGCCGCTCGGCCGCACCGCCGGCAACGCCCTGGAGGTGCGCGAGTCCCTGGAGGTGCTCGCGGGCGGCGGGCCGGACGACGTCGTCGACCTGACCGTGGCGCTCGCCGTGGAGATGCTGGCCGCCGCGGACCGCCCGACCGCGGAGGCGGACGTGCGGGCCGCGCTGGCGGACGGCCGGGCCATGGACAAGTGGCGGGCCATGATCGGGGCGCAGGGCGGCGACGTCGACGCGCCGCTGCCGGTCGCGAAGGAGACGGAGACCGTCGTGGCGGCGGAGTCCGGCGTGCTGGCCTCGCTCGACGCCTACGCGGTGGGGGTCGCCGTGCACCGCCTGGGCGCGGGCCGGGTGCGCAAGGAGGACGCGGTCCAGGCCGCCGCCGGCATCGAGATCCACGTGAGACCGGGGGAGCCGGTGGTCGCCGGGCAGCCGCTCCTGACCCTGCACACCGACACCCCGGAGCGGTTCGCCCGGGCGCGCGAGGCGTTGCAGGGCGGCTGGACCGTGGAGCCGGAGGGTGCCGGGGCCGGCGTCCTCGGTGCTCTGGGCGCCGCGTTGGCGTCGTCGGACCGGTCGGTGGTGCTGGACCGGATCGGCTGATCCGGGCGAGGTGGCCTGGGGCGGGTGGCTCGGGCGGTGGCCCGCCTGCGTCACCCGCGTCCGTCCGCGTGGCGGACCGGCGAGTCGCTCCGGCCCGGATTAGCCTGGCGAGGTGCCGTCGACATTGCGCCTTTCGTCCCTGCTCGGCGCCCTGCGTGCCTTCGGGGGGCCAGTGCCGGCCCCGCCGCCGTCGGGCCGCTTCGAACGCCCCGCCGTGCCCGACGACGTCGAACGCCACCTCGAGTCGGCGACCACCCGCGCCCGGCGGTCCGTGCTGGACCCGCTGGCGCGCGAGCGGGGCACCGGGACGGTTGGTTTCCCGCGGCGGCTGAACCTGCCGTCGCTCGACGGGACGATCGCCGCGGCGGTGCAGGTCGACGAGACCACGTGCGGGGCGGCCGTGCTGGCGATGCTCGGGCTGGCCGGCGACCCCCGGGCGGCGCTGCGGCTCGCGAGCCAGGACCCGGCGGGCCGGTTCGTGCGGCTGCAGCACGCCGTCCACTCGGCGGCCAACCGGCGCGGGCTCGTGGTGGCGGGCTGGCCGCGCACGTACGGCACACCGCCGTGGGGCGCCGCCCGGTTCGCCAGCTACGGCGGCGTGCGCTACACCCACCGGGTCGCCGGGTCGCGCGCCGTCCTGGAAGCGGCGGTGGCGAGCGCCCGCGCGGGCATCCCGGTGCCCCTGTATACGGGCGGCGACGTCACGGGCGGCTGGGACTCCGCCGTCCCGCGCCACGTCGTGCTGCTCACCCTGGCCGACGGCGAGGGGAGCGAGGGCAGTGCCGTCCTGTACGAGCCGTCGGGCGCGGGGCTGCACACCGTCCCGGTGGCGGCGCTGCTCGACCCGCCGCCGGCGTCGACGGGCGAGCCGGAGGCGTCGCAGTCCACCGCCGACCGCACGGCCGCGCGCGTACGGAAGGCGCTGACGGCCGCGCTCGGCGGCTGGCCGCACATCGCCTGGGTGCTGCTGCCCGAGCGCGCCGGGCACTGGCAAGCTGACGGCACGCGGGAGACGATGGAAGCCCGCTGACGAGGAGGCCCTCATGAGCACGCTCCCCGGACCCGACTCCTGGCGCGACACCGGCCTGGTCCCGCCTGAGGACGCCGAGGTCGACACCACGCACGAGCCCGACGAGTACGTCCCGGACGCGCCGCGTCCCGACAACGACGGTTCCGCCGACGAGGCGGACGTCGTCGAGCAGGCGTTCGACGTCCCCGCTGAGGAGGACGAGGAGGGCGGCCCCGAGGCCGGCGAGGGCGCCGGCTGACCGCCGGTTGTCGGTGCCGGACGGTAGGTTGTCAGCATGACCACGCAAGACCCCGGGGCGCGCCCCGGCGAGGCGCTGATCCGCGCCCTGCCCAAGGTCGTTCTCCACGACCACCTCGACGGCGGCCTGCGCCCGCAGACCGTCCTCGAGCTCGCGGACGTCGCCGGCCACGAGCTGCCCGCTACCGACGCCGAGTCCCTCGCCGCCTGGTTCCGGGACGCCGCGGACTCCGGCTCGCTCGTCCGGTACATCGAGACCTTCCAGCACACCATCGCCGTCATGCAGACTGCCGAGAACCTGGCCCGCGTCGCCCGGGAGGCGGTGCTGGACCTCGCGGCGGACGGAGTCGTGTACGCCGAGCAGCGCTGGGCGCCCGAGCAGCACCAGGCGGGCGGCCTGTCGCTCCCCGAGACCGTCGAGGCGGTGCAGGCCGGGATCGACGACGGCATCGCCGCCGCCGCAGCCGAGGGGCGCATCATCCGGGTGGGCCAGCTCGTGGGCGCCATGCGGCAGGCGGACCGGTGGCAGGAGGTCGCCGAGCTCGCCGTGGCCTACCGGGACCGTGGCGTGGTCGGGTTCGACATCGCGGGGCCCGAGGCCGGGTTCCTGCCGTCGCGCCACCTCGCGATCTGGCGCTACCTCGCCGAGCACGACTTTCCCGTGACGATCCACGCGGGCGAGGCCTCCGGCCTCGACTCCATCGGGCAGGCCGTGCACCTGGGGCAGGCGGACCGCCTCGGCCATGGCGCCCGGATCATCGAGGACATCGCCTTCGTGGTCGGCGGCGCCGCCGCCGAGGGCCTGTCGGGCGACGGCCGCGGCGGTGCCGCCGACCTGGGGCGCCTCGCGCACTGGGTGCGCGACCACCAGATCCCGCTCGAGCTGTGCCCCGTGTCGAACCTGCAGACGGGCGTCGCCGAGTCGATAGCGACGCACCCCATCACGCGCCTCAAGGAGCTGGACTTCGCCGTCACGCTCAACACGGACAACCGCCTGATGTCTCGGACGTCGATGACGCACGAGATGAAGCTGCTCGTCGACGAGGCGGGCTGGACGCTCGACGACCTCGTCGACGTGACGGTCACCGCCGCATGGGGTGCGTTCATGCACCACGACGAGCGGCGTGACCTCGTGGAGCAGGTACTCCTGCCCGGATTCCAGAAAGTCGAAGGTGCACTCGTATGACCGCTCAGCCTGACGCGACCCGGACGCCTCAGCCGCCGCAGGACAAGGCGGCGCTCGCCGCGTTCGTCGACCACACGCTGCTCAAGCCCGAGGCGACGGCGGCCGACGTCGCCTCCCACGTCGAGGAGGGCGCGGCACTCGGGGTGTTCTCCGTGTGCGTGTCCCCGTCGTTCGTCTCCCTCGCGGTCGAGATGGCGGCCGGCCGGCTCGCCGTCGCGACGGTGTGCGGGTTCCCCTCGGGCAAGCACCTGAGCGACGTCAAGGCCTTCGAGGCGGCCCGCTCCATGGCCGACGACGCGGACGAGGTCGACATGGTGATCGACGTCGGGACCGCGCGGGCCGGCCGGTTCGACGTCGTGCAGGCCGACATCGCGGCCGTCCGCGCTGCCGTGCCCGCGGACCGGATCCTCAAGGTGATCATCGAGTCGGCGGCGCTGACGGACGAGCAGATCGTCGGCGCGTGCCGGGCGGCGGAGGCCGCGGGCGCCGACTTCGTGAAGACGTCCACGGGCTTCCACCCGGCCGGCGGCGCCTCGGTGCACGCCGTGTCGCTCATGGCGCAGACCGTCGGCGCGGCGGGCGGCGGCAACCTTGGGGTGAAGGCCTCGGGCGGCATCCGCGACTTCGACACCGCGCTCGCGATGATCGCGGCCGGCGCGACCCGCCTGGGCCTGTCGGGCACGGCGACGGTCCTGTCCGGCTTCGACAGGGACACCACCCCGACCCCCACCTCCACCGACACCTACTGAGCGTGACCGCTGGTCGAGCTTGTCGAGACCGGTCTCGACAAGCTCGACCAGCGGGTGGTCAGCGGCGGGTGGCGAGCCAGGTTTCTGTGGCCGTCCAGTGCTCCTTGAGCAGGATGTACCGGTCGTCGTGCCAGGGCTTGACCGGGCCGGCCCAGTGGATCAGCCCCGGCTCGGCGACGATCTCCTGGGTGGGCCAGGCGTTCCACCGCGCCTCGAGGGGGCGGTAGCGCGACCCGGCGTACGCGTTGAGCACGTCCTGGTCGTTCAGCCCGTACCGCTCGGCGTAGGGCACGTACTCGTGCGTGAACCGGTCGGCGCGCATGACGGCCAGGTCCAGCAGCAGGATGCCCGCGTTGAAGCCGTGGTACCCGTAGCGGTGCCGCTGCGTCATAGCGCGCACCAGGTCCCGGGCGGCTTCGGGGTCGTGCCCCAGCAGCCGGGTCGACCGGATGACGTTCCCGATGCCGTGCCGGTAGTTGTACGAGATCGACGGGCGGGCCGCCAGGGGCGCCCCGCCGAGATCGGTGTCGTACAGCTCGGCCAGGTCCACCACGGACAGCGCGTCCAGGTCGTGGTACAGCACCCGGTCGAGGTGCGGCAGCAGCTCGGGCAGCAGCAGGCGGTCCATGGTGGCGACCGTGATGTGCTTGAGCATGCCGAGGACGGTCCCGTAGTCGATCCCGTCGCACGCGTACCACTCGAATGTGACCTCGGGGAACAGCCCGGCGAGCCGGTCGTGGTCCGCGGGCGTGTGGTCGCGCGTGAGGGCGACGACCCGTACGGGCCGGTCCGTGTGCCGCACCACCCCGCCGACCACCACCTCCATCTGGGAGCGCAGGTTCCCGTCCAGGGCCACGGCGATGTTGAGCGGCACCGCGGTCCCGCCGGTCGCGTGGCCGGCGCGCGGCACGGCCGCCTCCACGACGACGCGCGTGGCGCGCACCCCGGCCACGGCGTCGGCGACCGAGCAGGTGCCTGACGGCGCCGGCACCGGCGCGTTGTGCACGGCCAGCGCCCGCTCCACCTCGTCGGCCACGGTCGCGCGCCAGGTCGCGTAGACCTCGTCGCGGGACGCCCCGGCGAGGATCTTGGCCATCGCCGGGGCGACGACGGCTCGGATCCGCTCCTGCATGGCGCGCCGGCCGGCCTCGTCGGCGTCGAGCAGGCCGGCGAACCGGATGTCGGCGTCGTTCCGGGGGTGGAAGTCGACGTTCGCCCCGATGGCCCACGACGGCAGGAACGCGTGCAGGCGTGACGTGACCACGCGGGAGTACCGGGTCCGGTAGGCGTCGAGCAGGTCGACGGCGGTGTGCAGGTTCCGGCCCAGGTCGTTGCGACGGACCGAGGGGTGCAGGTGGGTGACCAGCTCGCTGCCGGTGTCGTGCTCGGGGACCGGCGTGTCCACGTACACGGCAGGGGCGCCGGCAGGTGCGGGTGCGAAGCCCCCCGGGAAGACCGTGTCGATGGTGGTGGTCAGGCAGCCGCTGAAGAACGCGGGGACGCCCGCGTTGAGCAGCAGGTGCACCGTGGTCCAGTCGCGGCACCCGATGGGCCCGTGGGCCTTGAGGTAGTCGACGGCGGTGGGCGTCAGGATCGCGTGCTTGTTGACGTGGAACGAGACGAACAGCGGCTGCAGGTTCTCGTGGAACGGGAAGTCGAAGCGCAGGTCGAACTGGCTGTGCATGTACCAGCCGAACGCGAGCATCCACGTGTTCTCGGGCACGGCGTCCAGGCGCGACATGTCGCGCTGCACCAGGGTCAGGTGCACGTCGGCGCCCGGCCCGGGCACCACGTGCTCGGGACGCACGCGGCCGGCGAGGAATCCCACGGGCTCGGTGATGGTGTCGTCGCCGTGCAGGCGCACGCCCTCGTGCCGCAGCAGGTGGCCCAGGCTCGCGATGGTCTGCACCGTGTCGCCGATGTTGCTGGACGAGACGTTCTCGTCCGGCGCCTTGTAGTCGATGACGGCGAACGACACGTGACCCGTCGGCACCCGCGCCGGCGCGGCGGGCCGCAGGGCCTTGTCGATCCACGGGGCGAGGTGGTCGATCGACGCCTGGAGCTGCTCGGTCAGGCCGGCGCCGTGCCGGGCCGCGTCCAGCGCTTCGGCCGCCGACTCGGGCTCGTCGGCGACGAACAGGAGCTTCGCGATCTCGAGCAACACCGCGGCGTCGGTCACGAACCCGTGCCGCACCCACGTGGCCGCCGTCCGGGTGACGTCACCGCTGGCCATGGCGATGCCCGCCCGGAGGTACTCGGCGGGGGCGAGCCGGGCGGCGTCGTCGGGCCCCAGCTGTCGCAGGAGGTCCCACGCGAGCTCGCGCAGACCCACCCGCTGCGCGATGAGCGCGGCTCCGGCAACCCCGGCGCGGCGCGTCTCGGGGTGTGCCATCAGCGAGTGGCACAGCGACCGCCACTGGGCGGTGTCCAGGCTGCGCGTGGTGCGGACGGACGTCGTGACGGCCTCGTCGAGGGGGAGGCCGCGGCGCAGCGCCGCGGTGAGCACCGCGTCGCCCGACGGCGGCTCGGGCCGTTCCTGGAAAGGGCGGTCCGCGGCGCGGTCCGGGGCGGACCACACCTCGCGCGGCTGACGGTTCGCCTCCTTGGCGGCCGCCCAGGTCTCCTGGTCGGGCAGCGGCAGGGGGCGGGCATCGGGTATCGGGTCGGGCCGATCGGGATGCGGGTTGTGGAGGGGAATCGCGGCGGCGTCCAGCAGCGCCTCGGCGATCATCTCGTCAGCGGACGGGACCTGGTGCGCAGTCTCACCGGACGCGGCGAGACGGCGGCTTGCAGGGGACATGAAGGCTCCTCGTGGGGTCGACGGGTAAGGCGGATACCGTCGTCCCAGCGAGCATCCGGACGTGCGCGAGCAGCCGACGGTGGCCAGAGCGTAGTGCCCCTGGGTTACGGCCCGACGACGTCTCGGTAGGCTCCCGGACATGTCTGCGCAACAACCTGCTGACCAGGGCATTTCCGAGTCGCTGCCGACCGAGCCGGGAACGCCGGTCCGGGTGCGCTTCCGCAAGTGGGACGGCACTCCGCACTGGGTGTTCCACGCCGTCCACCTGGGCTCCGACGAGCACGGGCAATGGGTCGGGTACCAGCCCGGGACGCGCTTCGCCCGGCCCGGCGCGAAGTACACGGCACGCGGGCCGGGGGTCGGATTCTTCGGCCCCGGCGGGTGGACGCCGCTGCTGTACCGCGACCACCCGCACCGCATGCGGCTCTACATCGACCTCAGCACGGTCCCCAAGTGGAGGCGGCTGCCCGACGGCGACAACCGCGCCGCCTACGAGGTGACCGCCGTGGACCTGGACCTCGACGTCATCGCCTTCGAGGACGAGGCCGCCGAGCCGCGCGGCCAGTTCTTCATCGACGACGAGGACGAGTTCGCCGAGCACACCGTGAAGTACGGGTACCCGCCGTCGGTCGTAGCCCGGGTCCGCGCGGACGCCGACGCCCTGCTCGTCGCGGTACGAGCCGGAGAGCCGCCCTACGACGGCGCGACGGCGAAGCGCTGGCTCGCGGTGCTCGACGCGCTCAGCGCCCGCTGAGCACCAGGTCGTCCTGCTCCACCGCGGCCTTCCAGTCGGCCTTTTCCGCGCGCCAGCGCTCGTCGTCGCGGCCGCGCCGCCAGTAGCCCGACGCGGACAGCAGCTCACGCGGCACGCCCAGCGTCCCGCGCGCCCAGCGGCGCAGGTCGCGCACGCAGCCCGCCTCGCCGTGCAGGAACGTGTGGGGAACGCCGTCGGGCAGCTCGGCGGCCTGCACGACGTCGGCCACGCTCGCCCCCGCGGACCGGTGCACCCAGGTGAGGTGCAGGTCCGCGGCGCTCGCGATCTCCTGCTCCTCGGACGCGTCGGCGATCTCGACGAAGACGTGCGCCACAGCGCCGTCGGGCAGGGCCTCGCAGGCGGCGGCGATGGCCGGCAGGGCGGACTCGTCGCCGACCAGGAGATGCCACGGGGCGTCGGGGGACGGGGCGTAGTCGCCGCCCGGTCCCACGAAAGAGACCTCGTCGCCGGGCTGCACGCGCTGCGCCCAGGGGCCGCCGTAGCCCTCGTCGCCGTGGGTGACGATGTCGATGTCCCAGCTCGACTCGGCGACGTTGCGGATCGTGTAGGTGCGCAGGACGGGGCGGCCCTCGGGCTCGGGGGACTCCGCCATGACGAGCTTGATGTAGCGGTCCGTCAGCGGGGTGGGGTCGACGGCGGCCAGGGCCCGGCCCCCGATCGTGACCCGGATCATGTGCGGCGTGAGGTGCCGGACAGCGGTCACGGTCGCCGTGGTGCGGACTGCCTTGCGGGGCTTGCCGGTCGGTGCGTTCGTGGTCTGCGGCATGATGAGGTAAGCCTAACCTCGCGAGCGTGCGGGCGCCGGTGTGGCGTGCGTCACGGATGAAGTGCCGTGGCCGCCACCCGGAGGCCGGGCGCCGGAGCGTTGCGCTCTAGCATGGGTCTCGTCATCGACCTTTCCTGTCAGGAGTCCCGTCGTGAAGATCGCTGTTGCCGGCACGGGTTATGTGGGCCTGTCCAACGCGGTGCTGCTCGCGCAGCATCACGAGGTGTGGGCGCTGGACATCGATCCCGTCAAGGTCGACCTCGTGAACAAGGGCATCTCGCCGATCGTCGACGACGAGCTCGAGGAGTACCTGCGGGACAAGCCGCTGAACCTGACCGCCACGCTCGACATGGACGAGGCCTACGCGGGCGCCGCGGTGGTGGTCGTGGCCACCCCGACGAACTACGACGAGGTCACCAACTTCTTCGACACGTCGTCGGTCGAGGGTGTCATCGAGCACGTCCTGGAGCGTGCGCCCGAGGCGACGATAGTCGTCAAGTCGACGATCCCCGTGGGCTTCACCGACCGGATGCGCGAGGAGCACGCGGGCGCCGCGATCGTCTTCTCCCCGGAGTTCCTGCGCGAGGGCCGGGCCCTGTACGACAACCTGCACCCGTCCCGGATCGTGGTGGGCGACCGGTCCGCGCGGGGCAAGCAGTTCGCCGACCTGCTGCTGGAGGGCGCCCTGACCAAGGACGTCCCGGTCCTGCTGACCGACTCCACCGAGGCGGAGGCGATCAAGCTGTTCGCCAACACCTACCTCGCGCTGCGGGTCGCGTACTTCAACGAGCTCGACACCTACGCCCTGACCCGTGGCCTCGACACGGCGCAGATCATCGAGGGCGTGGGCCTGGACCCGCGGATCGGCTCGCACTACAACAACCCGTCCTTCGGGTACGGCGGGTACTGCCTGCCCAAGGACACCCGCCAGCTGCTGGCCAACTACGCGGACGTGCCGCAGAACCTGATCAACGCGGTGGTCGACGCGAACACCACCCGCAAGGACTTCGTGGCCACGGACATCCTGCGCCGCAACCCGCAGACCGTGGGCGTGTACCGGCTGGTCATGAAGGCGGGGTCGGACAACTTCCGGTCCTCCAGCATCCAGGGCATCATGAAGCGCATCAAGGCCAAGGGCGTCGAGGTGATCGTGTACGAGCCCACCCTGGACGAGGACCAGTTCTTCAACTCCGAGGTGGTGCGCGACCTGGACGAGCTCAAGTCCCGCGCCGACGTCATCATCGCGAACCGCCGGACCGAGGTGCTCGACGACGTCGCCGACAAGGTCTACACGCGCGACATCTACGGGCGCGACTGATGCAGGTCCTGGTCACCGGCGGTGCCGGGTTCATCGGCGCGAACTTCGTCCACCAGACGGTGCGGGAGCGTCCGGACGTGCGGGTGACCGTGCTCGACGCCCTCACCTACGCGGGCGACCGGTCCTCGCTCGACGCCGTCGCCGACCGCGTGGAGCTGGTCGAGGGCTCGATCACCGACGCGCCGCTCGTGGACCGGCTCGTGGGGGATTCGGACCTGGTGGTGCACTTTGCCGCGGAGTCGCACAACGACAACTCGCTGACCGACCCGTCGCCGTTCGTGCAGACCAACCTGGTGGGCACGTTCACGCTGCTGGAGGCGGTGCGCAAGCATGGCGTCCGGTTCCACCACATCTCGACCGACGAGGTGTACGGGGACCTCCCGCTGGACACCCCGGACCGGTTCACGCCGGAGACGCCGTACAACCCGTCGTCCCCGTACTCGTCGACGAAGGCGGGCTCCGACCTGCTGGTCCGGGCGTGGGTGCGGTCCTTCGGCGTGCGGGCCACGATCTCGAACTGCTCCAACAACTACGGTCCGTACCAGCACATCGAGAAGTTCATCCCGCGCCAGATCACCAACCTGATCGACGGCGTGCGACCCCGCCTGTACGGCGCGGGCCTCAACGTGCGCGACTGGATCCACGTCGAGGACCACAACTCGGCCGTCTGGACCATCATCGAGAAGGGCCAGGTCGGCGAGACCTACCTGATCGGGGCGGACGGCGAGGCGAGCAACCTCGACGTCGTGCGGACCCTGCTGGAGATCTTCGGGCGGGACGCCGACGACTTCGACCACGTGACCGATCGCCCGGGGCACGACCTGAGGTACGCGATCGACGCGAGCCGGCTGCGGACGGAGCTGGGGTGGGCTCCTCGGTACACGAACTTCCGTGAGGGGCTCGCGGCGACCGTCGACTGGTATCGGGAGCACGAGTCCTGGTGGAGGGGTGCGAAGGCGCTGACGGAGGCCAAGTACTTGGCTTCAGGGCAGTAGTTCTTGTTGGGTCCGGCCGGTCGGGTTGCCTTGGGCGGGGCGTACTTGGCCTCAGTCAGCGCCTGGTCGCTAGGTAGGCGTTGACCTGGTCCTGGGTGGGGAGGAGGTTCTGTTCCTTCGCCTCGGCGAGGGTGGGGGCCGCCTCGTCTTTTTCTGAGAGCTGCGGGGTGATCGGGGTGCCGTCGCGGGCTGTCGTGGGCCAGGCGATGTTCAGGGCCGGGTCGAGGGGGTGGATGCCGTGCTCGCGGCCCGGGGCGTAGCCGGAGGAGCACAGGTACAGGACCGTCGAGCCGTCCTCCAGGGACATGAAGGCGTGGCCCAGTCCTTCCGACAGATAGATCGCACGTCGGTCGACGTCGTCCAGGAGGACGGCGTCCCAGGTGCCGAAGGTGGGCGAGCCGACGCGGATGTCCACGACGACGTCGAGCACGGCGCCCTTGATGCACATGACGTACTTGGCCTGGCTGGGCGGCACGTCGGCGAAGTGGACGCCGCGGAGGACGCCGGCGGCGGACACGGAGCAGTTGGCCTGCTGCAGGTCGAAGGCGTGCCCGACGGCGTCGGCGAACGGGCCTGCCTTGAACGCCTCCAGGAAGAGCCCGCGCGGGTCGCCGAACTGCTGGGGGGTGATCTCGAACGCGCCGGGCACGGCAAGCTCGCGATACTTCATGGAGACTCCTCGCGTGGTTGGTCGGTGGCCCTGCGACCCTGGTTAGGATCCTAGGGTGACCAGCGGACACAGCACGAGGCAGCGGTGGGTGGTCTTCGGCGCGGCAGGCATGCTCGGGCAGGACGCGGTAGCGGTCGCGGCGGCCAACGGGCACGAGGTGACCAGGCTGCGCCGGTCCGATCTGGACATCACCGATGCCTCGGCGGTGCTCGACGCTGTGGCGGGCCAGGACGTCGTCGTCAACTGTGCCGGCTGGACCGCCGTCGACGACGCCGAGGCGCACGAGGCCGAGGCCTTCGCCGCCAACGCGACGGGCGCCGCGAACCTCGCCCGCGCCGCCACGACGTCGGGCGCGCGCTTGGTGCATGTGTCCACGGACTACGTGTTCGACGGCGGTGCGACCCGGCCCTACGCCGAGGATGCGCCGGTGGCTCCGCGCTCCGCGTACGGACGCACCAAGGCTGCTGGTGAGTGGGCGGTCCGGGCACTCGCGCCGGACGCCCTTGTGGTCCGTACAGCGTGGCTGTACGGCGCCGGCGGGCGCTGCTTCCCCAAGACCATCGCGCGCGTCGCGGGCGAGCGGGACCGGCTGAGCGTCGTGGACGACCAGACCGGACAGCCCACCTGGACCGCCGACCTGGCGGACCTGATCGTGCGGCTCGTCGCGGCGCGAGCCCCGGGCGGGCTGTTCCACGGGACGGCTTCAGGCCAGGTGACCTGGTGCGGCTTCGCGCGCGAGGTGGTGGCGGCTGCCGGCCTGGCCACTCCCGTCGATACGACGACGAGCGCCGCCTACCAGCTTCCGGCGCCCCGCCCGGCGTACTCGGTGCTCGGGCACGACCGGCTCCGCGAGGTCGGCGTCGAGCCGATCGGGGACTGGGCCGACCGCTGGAAGGCGGCGGCGCCGACGGTGCTGGGCGCGCCGTAAGGCGCGTCCCGGCGTCAGTCGTCCAGCAGGCCCAGCAAGTAGCTGCCGTAGCCCGACTTCGTGAGCTTCTCCGCGCGGACGCGCAGGTCGTCGTCGGACAGGAAGCCACGTCGCCAGGCGACCTCCTCGGGGGCGCCGATCTTCAGGCCCTGGCGGCGCTCGATGGTGCGCACGTAGTCGGACGCCTCCAGCAGTGAGTCGAACGTGCCGGTGTCGAGCCAGGCCGTGCCGCGCGGGAGCACCTCGACCTGGAGCCGCCCCTGGCTCAGGTACTCGGCGTTGACGTCGGTGATCTCGTACTCGCCGCGGGCCGAGGGCTTGAGCCCCTTGGCGATGGCGACCACGTCGTTGTCGTAGAAGTACAGCCCGGGCACCGCGTAGCTCGACTTGGGCCGGGCGGGCTTCTCCTCGAGCGAGAGCGCGCGGCCATGCTCGTCGAACTCGACGACGCCGTACGCGGTGGGATCGGCGACGCGGTAGGCGAAGACGGCGCCGCCGTCGATGTCGGCGAAGCGGGTGAGCTGGGTGCCCAGGCCCGGACCGTAGAAGATGTTGTCGCCCAGGACGAGGGCGACCGGCTCGTTGCCGAGGAACTCCTCGCCGAGCACGAAGGCCTGCGCGAGCCCGTCGGGCGACGGCTGCGTCGTGTAGCTGATCGAGATGCCGTACTGCGAGCCGTCGCCGAGCAGCCGCTGGAACTGGTCCGCGTCGTGCGGGGTGGTGATGACCAGGACGTCGCTGATCCCGGCCAGGATCAGCGTGGACAGCGGGTAGTAGATCATCGGCTTGTCGTAGACCGGGACGAGCTGCTTGCTGATGCCCTGGGTGATCGGGTGCAGCCGTGTGCCGGAGCCGCCGGCGAGAATGATTCCGCGCATGGGACGGATCCTTCCATGTCTCGGGGAGGCCGGTGGGGGCCGAGGCGGTCGGGCGGGTCGAAAGGGGTGATAAAAGGGGTGATCTTTTGCCGAGAGTGATGCGGTGGGCGTTGCGGGAACGGTAGTTAATGGATATGCATGAATTCAATGAGGGTGCTGACCTCCTCACCGCCTCGGAGCCACCCCAGCCCGAGCCGCGCCCGCCACAGCGAGCCCGACCAACCCGCCGAGGCAAAGGATTCGTCGCCGCGATAGTCGCGGCCGCCCTGGTGCTCCTCGGCGCCAACGCGGCGATGGCGTACTTCGGCTATCGCATCTCGGTCGACGAGAAGGCCGACCATATCGAGCTCGTTCGCTGACCCCACCGGCGACGCAGATCGAAATTCACCCGGAGGATCTTTTCCGCGATTTGCCGTTGTTGCCGAACCGGGGTAAATAAGGGTGAGAAATGGGTGATCTCCGGGAGGAATTGCAGTAATCGCCATTAGGATCACCGTTTATGGCTGTACACGAGCGAACGAATGATCTTCTTGCCGCACCCAGTCCCGTGGACGGGGACGTGCGGCACGTTCGACGCTCGCCTCGGAGCCGGCGATCCGTCGCCGCGATCGTGGTGGGTGCCCTCCTGCTCGTGGTCGGGGGAGGGATCGCGGCCTACTTCGGGGTCCGGACGTCGCTCGACGGCAACATGGAGCGGATCGACGCGTTCGCCGACGTCGACCCCGCGACGCGGCCCAGCGCTCCGCCCGTGAAGGGCCCGACCGCGCCCATGAACATCCTGGTGCTCGGCTCCGACAGCCGGATCTCGGCCGGCGACCCGACCGTGTGGGAGGCCGGCGCGCAGCGCACCGACGCGATCATGCTCGTGCACATCGCCGCGGACCGGCAGACGGCGGCGGTGATCTCGATCCCGCGCGATTCCTGGGTGCCCATCCCGGGCTACGGGGAGGCGAAGATCAACGCCGCGTTCTCCTTCGGCGGCCCGCCCCTGATGATCCATACCGTCGAGAGCCTGACGGGCGTGCGCATCGACCACTTCGCGTTGACCGACTTCGAGTCGTTCACCACCCTGACCGACTCCCTGGACGGGGTCGAGATCACCGTGCCCGCCGCCGCCGGCGGCTCGGTGCGGCAGGCGATGACGGGCGAGGAGGCGCTCCTCTTCGCGCGGGAGAGGTACTCGCTGGCGAACGGCGACTTCGGCCGCGTGCAGCGGCAGCAGGCGTGGATGCGGGCCATCCTGGCCAAGGTCAGCGAAGACAGGACCGACCTGCTGAAGATGTCGAGCTTCCTGGGGGCGGTGACGAACGCCGTGACCGTCGACGAGGGCTTCACGTTCGACACCATGCAGGACCTGGCGATCAGCGTCCGGAACATCTCCGGGGACGACATCACGTTCATGACCGCGCCCTACGCCGGCACCGACCGCAGCGCCGACGGGCAGTCGATAGTCGTGCTCGACCGCGCGACGTTCGACCCGCTCATGGAGGCCGTGGCGAAGGACGAGCTGCCAAGCTTCCTGGAGGCCAACCCGGACGGCATGGACGTGCTGCCGGCGGTCGTGCAGTAGCCGTGCAGCAGCGCAGCAGCGCCGTCGTCCGGCGAGGCCGTTCGGGCCCCTGGGTGGTCAGCCGGTCTCGAAGACCGCGGCAATCGTCTGCCCGCGTGCCTCCGACAGGTCGACGAGCAGCGTCGAGGCGGCGCCGTCGGCCTGCACCTGGATCCGTGGGTCAGCCGTCACCACCCGGCCGATGCGGTCGTCGAGACCGATCCTGGCTGTGCCCCGCACCGACTGGCTCGGATCGCTGATCGCCACCGAAAGCCTGCTTCCGTCCTGGACGACAATCACGGAGACCCTGGTACGGGCCGTGATGCCGGCGACCGACTGTTCATCCGTGGACCCGAAGCTGGCTGCGATCGTGTCTCCCCTGCGGACGGCCTGCAGCCCGGGTGTGTTGGACAGGACCGTCACCGGGGGGCTCGCCGCGTAGTCGCGGACCTCTTCGGCGGACGCGCCGGGCAGCAGGACGTACGCGTACCGATCACCCCGCGGCCCGCGCCCGTGGTCGATGCGGAGCGTCAGATAGTCGTGCTGGATCTCGTCGGGGAAGTCGAATGCCGTGCTGTGGTTGATGTCGGTCCACCGCCCGGTCCGTGACTCCCGCGCCGCGTGTGCGCGCGCCTCCGTCAGGAAGACATAGCCGATGTCGGTTCCCTCGACGGGACCTGTGAGGTGCGCCCAGCCAGGGCGGTCGAACGACCTGCCCATCGGCTCCGTTCCGAGGTCGGCGCCGTCGACGACGAACGGCTGGGGTGCGTCGGCGGAGAGCTTGCGGTTCTCGACGACGGTCTCGACGGCGCGATCGACGGGACCGGTGATGCCGGCGCCGAGCGCCACGATCTCGTCTCCGAGCAGGAACCAGGACTTCCGGCCTGTCACCGTGTCGGGTGAGTCGACGGGCGTGCGGAACGCCATGGTGGCGAGCCCAAGCTGGCCGAGCGAGACACCGCCGGCCAGTGCGACCGTGCTGAGCGCGTCCGAGCCGCTACCGTCCGGAGGGCTTCCTGCGGGGACGGTCGTGCCCGGGATGCGAGTGGGGTCCACCGTCGGCCAGTAGCCGTCGTCGAACTGGGCGAGGTCGCCGTCGTACAGGTAGGTCGCACCGCTCCCGGTCCACCAACCGTGCTGGTTCTCGCCGTTGATCGCTTCGTAGTTCGCGATCCGGGAGGACGACATGGCGATCGCGAACGTGAAGCCTGGGCGCCGGTGCAGCACACGGTCCATCGCGGCGTAGACCCGGGTTCCTTCTGCGGGGGGTGCGGCCGGTACCGCAGAGCTCAGAATACGGTGGGCGGCTGTGACGGCGGGTACGTTGTCCGTGCCGAGGAACGGCGTGAGCGTGTCCTGCTCGATCGCATCGCGGGTGATGCCTGCCAGGACGTCCTGGCGTTCCGGCGGGCCCAGCTCGCTGAGAGCGAGGAACGCGCCGATCGCGATATGGCCGGCGTTGTGGTCGGTGGCCGGCCGGCGCGAGATCTCGCGGCCGCGCACCGGACTGAGCAGAGCCCCCTTGTGCAGCCACGGCGCCACACCGTCGACGGCGAAGTCCAGGAGCAGATCGAGCTGCGCGCCGTCGACCTGCCAGCGCGAGCCGTGCAGCAGCTCGACGAGCCGGACCGCGCTCCTGAGGAACGAGATCCCGTATCCGCCGGTGTACGGATGATGCTGGTGCTGGATGAACGAGCCGTCGGGGTAGACGCCGTCGCCGGACGTCACCGTGTGGAGCGCGCGCAGCAGACCCTCGCGGGCCGCGTCGAGCTTGGCGCCGTCGTCGAGCAGTATGGCGCGCTCGGCGACCACCTGGGAGGTCCATACCAGGTTGGCACCCGTCTTCGAGGGCTCCGGCGTGAACAAGTCGACGGGCGCCAGGTACCGCTCGAGGCGGTCCTTCTCCAGGTCGTCATGGAGCAGCAGGCAGATGGAGGTCAGCGCGAGCGGGATGCTGATCTCCCGGTCGAACCAGGGCTCGTCCTGCGCGGTCTCAGAGCCGGCATAGCGCTCGTGAAGGAGGTCGAGGCCGTCGATGAGGCTGGTCCGCAGAGCGGGATCACGGTACGACGCGCCGCCGATCGTCCCATAGGCGAGGGCGATGGAACCGAGGCGGTCTGCCGTGTGGCGTAGCGATACGGCGCGCCCGCGGCCTGTGCCCTCGAGCGGAAGATCCGGCCAGACACCCTTGGCGTCTCCGCGTGGGGACATGCCGGCCCGGGCTTTCTGGGCCGTGGCATCGACGGCTTCGACCGCCCGGGCGACCTCCTGCACCGACAGGTCGACATCCCCGCCGGTGAGCTGGGCGTACCAGCGCCCGCGCAGCCGCGCGTACGGGGTCGTCGGCGTGGCCTCGGCACGTGGTGTCGTGCTGCTCGTGGGGCCGGGTTCGCTCTGGCGCAGATACGTGACGCCGATACCAGCACCGGCGACGGCGAGACCGCTCACGAGCAGCAGCTGTCGGCGACCGATGACAAGGCGGCGGTGCGGCTGTTCGTGGTCAGTGGAGGTCATCAACGTGTGAGGGTACCCGGGGCGAGACGGTGCACGTCTCAGCGGGCCGAGAGTACCCGGCTATTCCGGTTGAATTAGTATGACAAGTGATCCCACCAATTGGATATTTTTCGCTAATTTCGTGATTTCAGCGGCTTCAAGCCACTAACATGGACCGACCGATCACGCACCTCGGGCCTCCGAACTGGGATGTTCCACGGATGGCCGGGGTGCGATGTACTTCTGACCAGGGGAATTCACTGCTGTGATCGACCGCGTCGAGGGCCGGGTGCGCGCACTGCGCAGGGCCCTCTGGCACATTCGCCACGGAGGTGTCGACCAGCTCCGGACGCACCTGCGGCGGGAACGCGGCTCGCTCGCACCCCGGCCCGGGACGGCTCGCGTCACGCGGAAGGGCATGACGTTCGACCCATGGCCGGCGCGTCCGGCGTCGGGCAACGACGTCGCCGGGCCGCGCGCCCTGCGCGTCGGCGTGATCCTCGACGACTTCTCCCGCATGGCGTTCGCACCCGAGTGGGACCAGGTGGTGTTGGCGCCCACCTCGTGGCGCGGCGACCTGGACGCGGGGCTGGACCTGCTGTTCGTCGAGTCCGCGTGGCACGGCAATCGCGGCGTGTGGCAGTACCACCTCACCGGCCCGACGGCGCCGCGGCCCGCCTTCGTGGAGCTCGTCGAGGCGTGCCGTGCCGCGGGGGTGCCGACGGTCTTCTGGAACAAGGAGGACCCGGTCCACTTCGAGGACTTCCTCGACTCGGCCAAGTTGTTCGACCGCGTGTACACGACGGACGTGGGCAGGGTGCCGGCGTACGCCGAGGCGCTCGGTCACGACCGCGTGGGCGTGCTCGAGTTCGCGGCGCAACCCGCGATCCACAACCCGGTGCGGCTCCACGGCGAGGGCCCGCAGCGCGACGTGGCGTTCGCCGGGACGTACTTCGCGCACAAGTATCCCGAGCGGCGCGAGCAGATGGACCTGCTGCTCGGGGGCGCGCTCGATGCGTCGTCGAAGCTGGAGCGCGGCCTCGAGATCTTCTCCCGGTTCCGCGGCAAGGACGAGAAGTACCAGTTCCCGGCGCCGCTGGACCAGCGGGTGGTCGGGTCGCTCGACTACGACCGGATGCTCACCGCGTACCGGGAGTACAAGGTCTTCCTGAACGTGAACTCGGTGGTGGACTCCCCGAGCATGTGCGCGCGGCGGATCTTCGAGATCACCGCGAGCGGGACGCCGGTCGTGTCGACGCCGAGCGCCGCGGTGGGGGAGTACTTCCCGGGCGACGAGGTCTTTGTCGTTCCCGACCGGGACTCGGCCGCGTCGACCGTGCGGGCGCTGGTCCGGTCCCCGGAGCTGCGCGATCGCGCGGTGCACAAGGGGCAGCGCCGGATCTGGCGGGAGCACACGTACTCGGCTCGCGCGCAGAAGGTGCTGCACTCGGTGGGTCTGGCCGATTCCCCTGCGGTCCCGCGACCGACGGTGACGGCGCTGGTCTCGACGAACCGGCCGCATCAGCTCGACCACGTGCTCGCGCAGCTCGGCGTGCAGGAGGACGTGGACCTGCAGGTCGCGCTGCTGACGCACGGTTTCGAGCTCTCCGCTGCCGACGTCGAGGCGCGCGCCAAGGATGCGGGCGTCCAGGAGCTGGTCCTGCTGTCCGCGGACGCGGACGTCCTGCTGGGCGAGTGCCTCAATCTCCTCCTCGACACCGCTGACGGTGACGTGGTCGCCAAGATCGACGACGACGACCTGTACGGCCCGCAGTACCTGTCCGACCAGCTCTACGCGATGGCCTACTCGGGTGCGGACGTGGTGGGCAAGCAGGCGCACTACATGTACCTCGCCGGCCAGGACCTGACGATGCTGAGGTTCGCCGACCGCGAGCACCGGTACACCGACAGGGTCATGGGCCCGACGATCGTCGCGCGCCGGGGGCTGGCCACGCAGGTGCGCTTCGCCCCGCTGCCGCGCGGCGAGGACACGACGTTCCTGGAGGACGTCGTGACGGCCGGCGGTGCCGTGTACTCCGCCGACCGGTTCAACTTCGTCCAGGTGCGCGACGCCTCCGCCGTGGAGCACTCCTGGGACGTGTCAGATGTCGAGCTGCTCGCGAGCGGCTCGGCGAAATTCTACGGACGTGCGACTGCGCACGTCATGTTCTGAGGTTCGCATGGGAATCAGCAAGGTCGGCGTGATCGGCCTGGGTTACATCGGGCTTCCTACCGCCGCGATCCTCGCGGACAGTGGTCTCAGCGTGGTCGGCATCGACGTCAACCTCGACACCGTGGACGCCGTGAACCGCGGCGAGGTGCCCTTCGTGGAGCCGGACCTCGCCGGGTACGTCAAGGGCGCGGTCTCCGCCGGCAAGCTCCGGGCGGTGGACTCGCCCGAACCGGCCGAGGCGTTCATCGTCGCCGTACCGACGCCGATCGGGGGCGACCACGAGCCCGACCTGAGCTACATCCAGGCCGCCGTCAAGGCGCTCGCGCCGATGCTGGCCGGCGGGGAGCTCGTCATTCTCGAGTCGACGTCGCCGCCCGGCACGACCCGGCAGCTGGCCGACTGGATCCTCGACGAGCGCCCCGACCTGAGCCTGGACGCCGCCGACGGCAGGCCGGTGATCCATGTGGCGTACTGCCCCGAACGCGTGCTGCCCGGACGGGTCATGGTCGAGCTGGTGACCAACGACCGGATCATGGGCGGCCTGACGTCGGAGGCCGCCGAGCGGGCGCGCGACCTGTACCAGGTGTTCTGCCAGGGCGAGATCCTGCTGACGGACTCCGTCACCGCCGAGATGGCGAAGCTCGTGGAGAACTCGTTCCGCGACGTCAACATCGCGTTCGCCAACGAGCTGTCAGTGATCGCCGACCGGATCGGCATCGACGTGTGGGAGCTCATCCGCCTGGCGAACCGCCACCCGCGCGTGAACATCCTGCAGCCCGGGCCGGGCGTGGGCGGACACTGCATAGCGGTCGACCCGTGGTTCATCGTCGACGCCGCGCCCGAGGAGGCGCGCCTCATCCGGACGGCGCGCGAGGTGAACGACGCCAAGCCCCGCTGGGTGCTGCACAAGGTGCTGGACGCCGTGGCCGGGACCGAGTCGCCGGTGATCGCCGCCTACGGCCTGGCGTTCAAGCCGAACATCGACGATCTGCGCGAGTCGCCCGCGGTCGAGATCGTGCGGGACATGGCGGTGACGTTCCCGCACGCGGAAGTGCTCGTGGTGGAGCCGCACGTGGAGGCGGTTCCGGACCAGCTCGCGCAGTTCGACAACGTGCGGCTGGTCGACGCCTCCGAAGCGCTCGAGAGGGGCGATGTCCAGGTCCTGCTGGTGGACCACACGGCCTTCCGTGGCCTCGCGGGGGAGCTCGCGGCCGGGCGGCTGATCGATACGCGCGGGATGACTGCCGCGCAGCGTGCCTGAGGACGGCGCGGCCAGAGCAAGCAGGATCACGAACGAAAGCAGGAGATCTTGATGAGGGCTCCCGGAACACGGGACGAGGAGACACCGCTCTTGTCGGTAGTGGTGCCGGTCTACGGTGTGGAGAGGTACCTGGACGACTGCCTGAACAGCGTCCTCGGTCAGGGAGTCGCGCAGGAGATCATCGTCGTCATCGACGCGTCGCCGGACCGTTCGGTAGTCATCGCGCGGGAGTTCGAGGCCGCGTACGACGAGGTCCGCGTGGTGGAGAATCCCGTCAACGTGGGGCTGGGCGCCGCTCGTAACGTCGGCCTCGGCCATGCCCGGGGAAAGTACGTCACCTTCCCGGACAGCGACGACATCGTCGCGCCGGGGGCGTACGCGTCGCTGGTCGCCTCGCTCGAGCGGTCCGGCTCGGACTTCGCGACCGCCTACGCGGACGAGTTCGGCACGTCGTCGGGCCGGCACCGGTACTGGACCACGCGGCCGGCGGTGTACGACACGGGCGCGGAACGCGCGACCCTGGCCGACCTCCCGGAGCTGGTGTACGACCACACCGCCTGGACCAAGGTGTTCCGGCGGGAGTTTCTGGTCCACGAGGACATCCGGTGGCCGGAGGCCACCAAGTGTGAGGACGTGGTGCCGTCGATGCGCGCCTATGCGAGGGCGACGGCCTTCGACGTCGTGCCCCGGTGCATGTACCTGTACCGCCGTCGGCCGGGATCCATCACCACCGGGCTGGCGTCGTCCCGGACCATCCTGGAGTGGGCGGTCCAGGTCCGAGAGGCGCTCCACGTGCTCAAGGGCGCGGACGTCCCGGAGGCGGTCCAGTACTTCGTGGAGAAGGTGATGCGCTACGAGGTCGCCTCGCGCATCAAGCCCCTCAGCGAGGTCGACAGCGAGACCAGGACGATCGCCACGGCGTTCGTGGCGGAGCTGCTCGAGGCGAGCGAGGCCGCGACCCTGCGCAGGGTGCCAACGGCGACTCTGACGGCGGCACTGGAGCTCCTGGCCGGCCAGGAGCCGGATGTACGGCGTGCCGGGCTGCCGAGGGCGCTGCTCGAGGCACTCTGCCTGACGGCCGAGGAGCCCGCGGGCCGGCCCGCAGCCGAGCGCGTGACCGCGAGCTCAGCTCCGGCAGCGGGTAACGGGCCGATGGTCTCGGTGGTCATGCCCACGTTCGACGTGGACCCCTGGGTTGACGCGTGCATCCGTTCAGTGCTGGAGCAGACGATGGACGACCTCGAGCTGATCGTCGTGGACGATCACTCGACGGACGGCACGTGGGAGAAGATCCTCGAATGGGCGCGCCGGGACACCCGGGTGGTACCGGTGCGCAACCCTGGCAGCGGAGGCGCGCAGGCCAGGAACGCGGGGCTCGCGCTGGCCGCCGGCAGGTACGTCATCTTCTGCGACGGCGACGACCTCGTCCCGCGGCACGCGTACCGCTCGCTCCTGGACCTCGCGGAACGCACCGGTGCCGATGTGACGGTGGGCGGCTTCCAGCGGGTGTGGACCTCGTCGACGTGGAGCGACCCCAGGATGTATGGCCTGGACCGCCGTCTCGAGCGGACGACGCTCGACCTCAGTCCCCGTCTGATCCGGAACCGGACGTGCTGGAACAGGCTCATCCGCAGGGAGTTCTGGACCGAGCACAAGCTGCACTTCCCGACCACACCACGCGGCAACGACATGCTCCCGATGACGGCCGCGATGCGATTCGCGCGGAGCATCGCCGTGACGCCAGAGGTGGTCTATCACTACCGTGCACGCCCTGGTGGAAGCTCGATGACGGCGCGGCTCGGCGACGTGCGGTCGCTGATCGGCTACTTCGTGCAGGAACGACTGTGTGCGGTGCTGGTGGCGGATGACGACCGGAGCGTGCTCGCACGCGAGTACTGGCATGCGGCGCTCGGCTCCGACGCCTGGGCGACGCTCGGGAAGCTGATGCAGGACGGGTTCGATCAGCTCGCCAAGGATGACCGTGCTGCCGTGTCGGACGCTGTCGCCGGACTCGTCTCGCTGGCGCCCTTCGAGGCGCTGGAGCGGATCGGCGCGCGGCGCGCGCTGGTCTTCCACCTGGTCGCGCACGGTCACCTCGATCTGGCGCGCGTCGTCTGGGAACGCGAGGTCGGCAAGAGGCCCGCAGGCGCGTCAGAGACGATCTCGGCCTCCGCCGAGGCCATCTCGACGGCGATGACCGACGGGATCGACCGGCGCCTGGTCGGGAAGCTGTGGCGGGACGAGGTGATGCGCCCGTTCATCGACGTGTCCCATGCCTGGGACGGCGAGCTTGCCGAACGCATGATGGCGTTCGCGAGCAGGATCGATCCGGAGGTTCCGCTGCAGTCGACGACCGCCCCGGCGACGAGGGAGGTGCGCGTGGCGGAGGCGTTGCTGCACGGGGAGTCGAACGACGTCTGGCGCGAGGCCCACCGCAACCCGTACAAGTACCGGCCGAAGTTCGCCGCCACCGTCGCGGGGAGCCGGGGCCGCGTGCTGCACCTGAAGGGAAACGGGCCGGTTCGCCCAGGTGTGCGGGTGCTCCGGCTCGAGGCGCTCGGTTCCGAGGGCAAGCAGCGGGACGTGCACAGGCAGCGGCTCTTCGGCCGGGTCTCGGTGAACGAGACCGGATGGTCCGTCGAAGCGGATCTCGCGGCCCTCGAGCCGGGGTACGACTGGCGGCTCCGAGTGGTTGTCGCGGACGCGTTCGGCGAGCTCGAGCTGCCGGTCCGCATCGAGTGGCCGGGTGGGACCTCGTCGCTGAGCGTGGTCCGGCCCATGCGGGTCGCGGGCGGCCCGGAGCTCGGGCTGCGCACGTTCGCCTCCGGACCGGCACGTGTCGCTGCGGCGGCTCGCTGGCGCAGCGTCCGGGTCGGCCGGCGCGCCAGAAAGCTGCGGGTCTATCGCGCCGTCGAGTGGCGCGTCCTGCGCGCCCGGAAGAACCGCAGGAAGGCCGCCCTGCAGCACGCGTCCCGGAAGGCCGGTGCCTGATGAACTACCTGACAGCAGACCCGAACGTCCATGCCGCCGGTGTCCTCGGGGGAGTCCGGGCCGTCACGCGGGTCGCGGGGGTGCCAGTGGTGCACTGGAACCCGGTCCGGTCGGGCGCGCCGGTGGCGAACTTCGGCGACGTCCTGGGCCCGGCGATCGTGTCCCGCCTGGTCGGACCCGCCACCCGCAATGTCGCGCCCGACGGACCGGCACTCCTGTCGGTCGGATCGATCCTCCACCTCGCGCCGGAGCGATCCGTCGTGTGGGGGTCCGGGGTGAACGGCAAGAAGCTGGCGGCGACCAAGGACATCCCGGACGAGGTGTCGTTCCGCGCCGTTCGGGGACCCCTGACCCGGCGCTTCCTGTCCGGTCAGGGATTCGAGGTGCCGGAGGTCTACGGCGATCCGGTCCTCCTGCTGGCCGACGTCATGCCCGAGCTGCTCCGGGTGGGCCGTGCGCCGGTGCGGGACGTGCTCTTCGTGCCCAACTTCAACGACAAGGCCGATCTCTCGTCGGCGCCCGGCGAGTACGAGCTGGAGACGCTCGACCCACAGGACCACGTGGACTCGGTGCTCCTGCAGATCGCTTCGAGCCGGTTCGTGATCAGCACGTCGCTGCACGCCGTCATCGTCGCGGAGGCGCTCGGGATCCCCGCGCGCTTCGTGCGGTCCGCGCACGAGCACCCTTTCAAGTACCGCGACTACCTCGCCGGCACCGGCCGGGCGTTCGAGCCGATCGCCGAGACGGTCGAGGAAGCGCTCGTGCTGGGGGGCCAGCCCGTCCCCGAGTTCGACGCGGACGCGCTGCTCGAGGCGTTCCCCTGGGAGCTGTGGTCGTCGGGCGACGTGGTGCCCTGGGCCGCTCCGCCGCGCGGGGCCGTGAGTACTGATGACCGGGACCGGGTCTGGCTCGCCGCCATGGAGGAGTCCCATGGCGAGGCGCTCCACCGCGTGCGGACCGAATACGTGAGGTTTCTGCGGGCTTTCGCCGGCGCAGCCTCCGACATCGACGCGGCCGAGCTGGCGGAGAAGCGTCGGTGGCACTATGCCGAGGTCGCGGCGGAGTCGCTGCCTGCCGACCTCAGGAGCATCGATGCGGCGGTGCGCACGTCCGATGTCGCGCGCATCGAGGAGGCTGCACGGCGGACCAGGGACGGGCTGCGGGCCGTGGCCTACGCCGCGGTGCGCCGTCCGCGTGGGACCGTGCTGAGCCTTGCGCTGCTGCTGGCCGACACGCAGACACCGATCGCCGAGGTGCGGCTCACGAACGAGGCGCTCGGCGAGCAGGTCAGCGTGCCGCACCACGTGCTGCCCTCCGGGACCGCCCAGCTCGACCTGGACGTCGTCCTGCCGTCCGCCTGGGGTGCGGTGGAGGCCACGCGGTGCCTGGTCTCGGTCGAGTACGACGACGGGACCGCCCAAGCGACCGAGCTGGCCTGGTCCGACGGCCTGCCGCGGCTCGCGGCCGAACCGGCACTTGTCAAGGAGCGATGACGTGGCGCGGATCAGCGTGTTCCCCTACTGGACCACGAACCCCTACCTGAACATGCTCTACATGGAGGCTCGCTCGCGGGGCTGGCGCGTCGACGGGAAGTGGCGCTACCACGAGCTGCTGAACGAGCTCGCGGTGCTCGAGGCCGGTGACATCATGCACATCCACTGGACGAGCCCGGTCGCCGAGAAGGTGAAGGACGCGGCGGAGCTCCGCTCGCGCATCGCGCGGCTCGACACTGCGCTGGCCGGTGCCCGTTCTCGTGGTGTGAACGTCTTCTGGACCGTGCACAACACGATCTCCCACGACACGACCTACCACGCCGAAGAGGTCGAGCTCGCGAAGGTGCTCGCTCGCCGGTCGTCGCGGATCCTCATCCTCAACTCGCAGACCCCCGGGGTGGTGTCCCGGTACTACGAGCTCCCGTCCGAGAAGGTGCGCCGTGTGCGGCACGCGAGCTACCGGGGCGTCTACGAGCCGTCGCCAGGGCGCCGAGCAGCGCGCAAGCGGATCGGCACCATCCCTCCCGGCGATCTGGTGGTCGGGATCGTGGGCGGGATCCGTCCCTACAAGGGCGTCGGAGACCTGCTGCGGGCGGCCGGCCGGCTCGCCGAACGCAATCCCCGGGTCTCGATGCTGCTGGCCGGTGGTACCACCCCGGAGGCGATGGCGGAGATCGAGGAGGCGATGCCGGGAAACGTCACGGTGCACCGGCGCCACGGACAGCTGACCGACGACGAGGTGGTCACCTGGGCCTCCGCCTGTGACCTCTTCGCTCTGCCGTACACGCGGATCCTGAACTCGGGGAGCATGCTCCTTGCCGCGACACTCGGTGTTCCCTGCGTGGTTCCGGGTGAACCGCACCTGCTCGCGGAGTACGGCGGCGAGCAGTGGGTGGAGTTCTTCGACGTCGATGCCACATCTCGGGTGGACGCGTTGGCCGAGGCTGTCGAACGGGGCCTGGACCGGCGCGGCGGTGCCAGGGCACGGGCCGCCGAGCAGTTCGCGGCGTCCTACACGATGCACGACATGGCCGTGGACTTCGCGGAGCTGCTGCCGAAATGACCGCGGAAGCTCGAGAGCCACACGATGCGGTCGACGAGGTCGGCGCCCTGCCCCGGGGTACCACCGTGCTCCACATCGGTGCGCCCAAGACAGGCACGACATCGCTCCAGCAGTCGGCGGCCGGCTCGCGCCCGCGGCTGCGCGAAGGCGGGGTGATCTACCCGGGCCGGTACGAGAACCACCGTCGGTTCGCGAGGTCGCTGCTCGGCTACTCGAAGGAGCCCTGGCTCCCGGATCGTGCGCCCGCCCACTGGGCGACGGGGATCCTCAAGCAGCTCGTGGACAACGATCGCGACTACGCACTGGTGAGCAGCGAGGCCTTCTCGACCGCCGGCGCGCGCGATATCGCGCCGGTCCGGGAGGCGTTCACCATGCCGACCCACGTGGTGCTGACCCTTCGGCCCCTGCCCGGGATGCTCCTGTCCATGTGGCAGCAGCGAGTCAAGAACGGCGAGTTCGGGCCCCTCGACGCGTGGCTGAAAGATGCCTTCCGGGACCTGCCGATGCTGCACATGCCCGGCGGGGACGTCTTCGACGAGAGCGACGGCACCAACCTCGTGGGACGGTGGGCGGACGCCTTCGGACCGGAGAACATGACCGTCGTCGTGCTCGATCCCACGGATCGCGACCACATCTTCCGGGTCTTCGAGGATCTGCTCGCACAGCCACGCGGAACGCTCGACCGGGTCAGCGCCAACTCAGGCATGAGCGCTATCGAGACCGAGTTCTTCAGGCAGGCCGCGGAGCGGATCTTCCATGAGACGGGGTCCCGCGCCCGACGAGGACTCTTTCACGGCGGTGCGGTGAACGCCGTGATCTCTCAGCGGCCGCGCCGGACGGACGAGCCCGCGTTGCGCGTGCCGGAATGGGTGACCAGACGTGCCGCGACCGCCGCGATCCGGATCGCCGAACAGATCGAGTCTGCTGGCGTCCGCGTTGTCGGTGACCTCTCCGATCTCGCCGCGGCGGGACGGATCGGTGACCCGGTGCCCTTCCCGGAGGACGTGCCGAGCGACCTTGCCCTGATCGCGGCCGGCGGCCTGGCGCGACGCGCTGTCCAGCTCCGAGGGGCAGGACCGCAAACCTCCACCGCGCCTGACGCCGTCGCCGCGGCGGACGAACGCACCGGAGACCGCGGGCTGAGTGCGGCCGAGGCCGAGTTCCTCGCCGCCCTCGACGAGCACCTCACGGACGTCGGAGATCTTGACGACGCCGACGTCCGCCGGCTGCGCTCATCGGCCGTCCGGCGGATCCTCGACACGCGGTCTGCCGGCGCCGCCAAGGGAGCGATCGGAGTCCAGCACCGGATCCCGCGCGAGCTCGCTCTGCAAGCCGTCATCGGCGTCTACGAGGGCGCGCAAGAGCTGTGCTGACCTGAGGGGGCCGCCGGACGCACGGTCGGTCCCCTCAGGTCACTGGCGTGTCTGGTGCGTATCCGGTCGCTTCAGCTGCTTGGTGTGGTCAGCAGTCCAGCCGGTCGCGCGTGCGAACATGCCGAGCAGTGCCTCGACCGCGAAGTCGAAGGGAACGACGTCGGGGGCCGCAAGCGACTCGTCGTCGGCGGTGGGGACCGGACGCTCAAGCTCCGCCAGGTCCCCGACGACCCGTACGCCCGCTGAGCGCACGCTGTCGGCGAAGATCCTCCCGGCCTCGACGCACGACTGGGCCGCCCAGCCTGGAATCGTCAGCTTGCCCTCGGAGTCCGCGGGCTCGCGGCTCGACAGCAGGCGGTTGACCACGCCGTGGTGCACCAGGGACCGATGATCGGACGGCGAAGCCTGCCACTCGCCGATGATCTGCTCGTTGAGCCGGTGGACGAGGGCGGCTTCCGCGGCGGACATACCCCGGTTCGCGCCGATGCCGGTCGGGCTCCCCGACCGCAACAGCCCCTCGGGAAGGTCGAGCATCGACTCGAAGGTGTCGAGCAGGCGTGCGGGCTGTTCCTTCTCAAGCACGATGACGGTGATGTTCTCGGGGCCGACCGCCGCGGACCACCGTTCGATGAGGCTATGGCCGTCACGCCGGTGAAAGGCGCCGGAGGCCTCCACCGCGGCGGGGTCCTTGAGCACACGCCGGAGGTACGCGTCGAGCGACTCGGTGTTTCCCCGCTTGAGACTTTCCTGCCAGTAGGACGGTACGAAGGTGCCGAAGTTGCGCAGGACGAGCGTGACGTGAACCGGAACTCGTCCGCCGTCGCCGAGCGCGTCGACCGTCCGATGCGCCCCGTCGATGTCCGTCGTACAGATCATCTCGAACGAGACGAGTCCACGCCTGGACTCGTGCCGGTCGAGCTCTCGCTTGAGGTTGAGCCACCACTGTTCTTGTGGTGTCGGATCGGACAGGTATCCGATCTTCAGCCCGGCGAGCCATGAGGTTCCCTTGTGATGGTTCTCGCCATTTCCCGGGTAGATGACGCCCTCTGCGCGGAGCTTCTTCTTGAGCCGTGAAGCGGCATGCTGCAGCGCGGTCGAGCCGGTTTTCGGGAGGCCGATGTGCAGCAGACGAGCGCCAGCAGGGACGGGCGCGACCTCAGTACGAGTGCTTGCGGGTGAAGACGTCATTCACGCTGTCCTTGTCGAACGGTTCGCCGAGCCACTTGAAGAGCCCCTCGAGCGTGCCGGGGTCGGCGACATAGTCGTTGTAATGAACGCGGTAGGTGCGATCGGGGTAGGCGGCCTCGAGCTCGGAGAACTGAGCCTCTGCCCGGTCGAGTATCGCGGGACCGTTCTCGCGGCTCTTCCACCATTTGCTCGCGAGCACGTCCGCGTGGTCGCGGGTGTTGACGACGAACCGCGCTCGAGGGAAGAGGCGGATCAGGAAGTCGGCGTAGGCCCGCCAGTTGGAGTGGACCCACCGGATCTCCTTGAAACCAGTCACGCGGGTTCCTGCCGGGGGCTGCAGCAGGGACGCCAGGACGAGTGACCGCAACAGCGCGAGAGTCGTCTCGTCCGAGAACTGATGAATCCCGAACCAGGGGTGCGACGGTGTGTCCGGAGCCTTTTTCTTCGGATCGGTGTGCTCGCGATGCGCCTTGTCGAGCGTGTTGAAGTACGCGAACAGGCTGTACAAGGAGTCGCCGTTCTCGCCGCGGACCACGTAGCCCGGGATCGAGTTGAGGACCCCCTGGAGCAGAGTCGAACCGGATCGCCCGTACGTGACGATGAAGATGCAACCGAGAGGGTCGCGCGGGGCGGCTGAGTCGTACACGGGTCTACTTTCCTTCGGCGGTGTACTGCTTGATGAGATGACCAACGTTGTGCCATTTCGGCAGCTTGCGGCCGAGCAATTCCTCCATGAATCTGATGTCGTCGGCGTAGAGCGCCTGGAGCGCCGCAATTTCCTGAGCGGTGATGGGGCTCTGCTTCTTGAACTGCGGGAGCCAGCCCACGTTGCCGATCTTGACCTTGGGCTTGAGAGACCCCCAGAACTCTGGTGCGTCCCCGACACGCAGGGCGCCGAGCGCCTCCTGCAGGTACTTACGCGGACGATCGACGAGGTCGTCGAAGACGAGCACGTGCAGGCGTTCCGGGCCGAGCGTGCGGGCCCAGTCCTCGTAGTGCCGCCGGTAGAAGCCGCGGTCGACGATTCCCAGCCGGGCCGGGGTCTGGAAGATTCCGGCGCCCAGCTCGATGTCGGCATTCGAGAAGTGTCGCCAGTAGGCCGAGATCGCACGTTCGACGGGGTTGCGCAGGCTGAGCAGGACGGGAGCGTTCGGATCCAGCATGTCCCGGATCGCACCGGCAGTGCCCAGCTTGCGTGGCGTCGAGAACTTGCTCTTGGGGTCGGCCACCCAGAAGTACCCCGGTGAGCGGTGGCCCAGCAGCGGCTTCTTGGCGCCGGCGAAGGGCTTGAGGAACTTCTGGATCTCGTCGTCCTTGGTGAGCCGTCCGGGCTGGCTGAAGAACGGGGTGGAGTCCTTGGCCACATGGAGGTGCGGATGACGGTTGAGCTGGTGCTGCAGCCACTGGGTCCCACCGCGCTGCGTGCCCGCGATCAGGAAGCTCGGGCCGCCCTCGAGCCGGCGGAGCGGCTGGGCAGGCGCCTTTCCGGCCGGCGCCCGCTGGGCCGGCGCCTGAGCCTGCTGGCCGGTGCCGCTCGGCGCCCGGCGCTCGCGCACCGACACGCGCGTCGCGCGCGTCGGTGCGCTCGGGACCGAGACCTGCGCCCCCGAGGGCACCTGGGCTCCCGGCCCCCAAACGACCCGGCCGTCGATCCCGGTCAGCCGGCGCACCGCCTCCAGGTACACCTTCTCCGCGTAGTGGAACGGCGCGTCGCCCCAGGGGTGGTGCGGCCCGGACAGGACCTCGGCGGGGTCCAGCGAGATCACGTGAGCGCCGAGCGCCTGCGCCGCGACCTCGATGTAGGACCGCAGGACGGGGTTCGCGTCCGCGGCGCTCACCCCGAACGAGCTCGGCGTCGGCCGGCCGTTCTCCGACCACTCCGCCCACGGGATGTCGAGGAGTGCCACCGAGACCTGCGGGAGCGTCTTGCGGATGGCGTCGCCCAGCGCCCGGACGGCGCCGGACCAGTACTCGTAGTGCTGCTGAGTACCGAACGCCAGGTGGTGGGAGCCCGGCGGCAGCAGACGCTCCGCACCGGACTCGATGAGCTCGACCGACCGGGTGACGACGGTGCCGTCCGGCAGGAGGTAGGCGCCGAGCCGTTCGTCGGTCAGGTCGATCAGCAGCACGTCGATCTCGCCCGCGCGCTGCACGAGCAACGGCCGCAAGCTCGACTGGAAGTCGCCCGTGATCATCCGCTGCTGGAACGGGGACTCGAGCGTCGGCGGAGCGAGCGTCTCGACGGGGTGGGTGGTCGCACTGAGCGCCGACTGCCGTGCCACGTACTCGACGAGCTGGAACAGGTCGGGGTCGAGGTGCTCGAATGTGTCTCGTGACACGCACGAGCCGTAGATAAAGACCCTGGTCTTGCTCATGCCCCACCCTCTGCGGTAGCTGTCGTGAATTCTTCGTCCAGATCGAGGTGCGGCGGCAGGCCGGGCAGCGCGGGTGCGAGCATGCGCGCCGTGGCGTCGAGCACGCGGCCCGCGCTGCGCCCGTCGCCGTACGGGTTGATCGCCTGCGCCATGGCCGCGTACGCGGAATCGTTCGTCAGCAGGCGGTTCACCTCGGCCACTATGCGTTCCTCGGCGGTTCCGATCAGCCGGGCGGTGCCGGCCTCGACCGCCTCGGGTCGCTCGGTGTTCTCGCGCATCACCAGGACCGGCTTGCCGAGGCTCGGTGCCTCCTCCTGGAGCCCCCCGGAGTCCGTGAGCACCATCGTCGACACCGAGAGCAGGTGCGTGAACTCGCCGTAACCGAGCGGTTCGGTCACGGTCACGTTCGGCAGTCCGTCGAGGTGCGGCAGCACGGTGCCGCGCACCACGGGGTTGCGGTGTACCGGCAGCACGATCTCCGTGTCGGGGAACCGCCGGGCGATCCGCGCCAGGGCGCGGCCCACGCCCTCCATGGCGGCGCCCCAGTTCTCCCGACGGTGCGTGGTCACCAGCATGATCCGGCGTCCCGACGCCGCGACGCGCTCGACGGCCGGGTCCGTGAACGCCGTCCGGTTCTCGACGGCGAGGTACAGCGCGTCGATGACGGTGTTGCCGGTCACGACGATGTTCTCGAGCCGGACTCCTTCGGCCACGAGGTTGGCCAGGCTCCGCAGCGTGGGCGCGAGGTGCAGGGAGGCGATCTGGGAGGTGATCTTCCGGTTCGCCTCCTCCGGGAACGGTGATGCGATGTCGCCGCTGCGCAGGCCCGCCTCCAGGTGGACCACCGGGATCTGCCGGTAGAACGCGGCGAGCGCGGCGGCCGCCGACGTCGACGTGTCGCCCTGCACGATGACGGCGTCGGGCCGGTGAGCCTCCAGAATCGGGTCGAGCCGGGTCATGACGCGCGCAAAGATCTGCCCGAGCGTCTGGCCGTGGCTCATGACGTCCAGGTCGTGGTCGGGCACGATGCCGAAGACGTCATTGACCTGGTCGAGCATCTCCCGATGCTGGCCGGTGACGACGGTCAGCGAGTCGAACCGGTCGTCGGCCTCGAGCGCCGTGATGACCGGGGCGACCTTGATGGCTTCGGGACGGGTCCCGTAGATCGTCATGACGAGCGGGCGGGTCATTGGCCGTCCGTCCCGGCCAGCAGCGTGGCGGCTCGCGCGGCCGCTGCCCTGGCCTGCTTGGCGTCGCGGCCTGTCGGCCGGGCGTGTCGCTGGCGCACTCGCCCCTTGGGCAGCTCGGGCGTGTCGAACCGCACCTCCGTCTCCCGTCGTTCGGCGAACGCGCCCTCGAGGACCTTCCTGGCCTCCTTGGGCTTGTCCTTCGCGTGGGCCCACGCCCACTTGCGGTACCGGACGGCGACGTCCTGCGCCTCGCCGTCGAGCACCAGGCGGCCGTGGTGCAGCCAGAGGGCGCGGGTGCAGGACTCCTCGATGGTCTGCGCCGCGTGGCTGACCAGGAAGACCGTGCCGGCCTGCTCGCGCAGCCTCTCCATGCGGGCCTCGCTGCGCTCCTTGAACGCGGCGTCGCCGGTGGCCAGGGCCTCGTCGATGAGCAGGATGTGCGGGCGCGCCGCCGTCGCGATAGCGAAGCGCAGGCGCGCCGCCATGCCGGAGGAGTAGGTGCGCATGGGCAGGTAGATCGACTTGCCCAGGCCGGCCAGCTCGATGACGTCGGGCATCGCGGCTCGCGCCTCCGCGGGGGACAGGCCCATGGCGAGGCAGCCGAGGCGCACGTTCTCCTCACCGGGCAGGTCGGGGACCAGGGCGGCGTTCACGCCGATGAGCACGGGCGTGCTCTCCGCCAGCACCTGGCCCTTGGTGGGCTTCTCCAGTCCGGCGATGATCCGCAGGAGGGTGCTCTTGCCGGAGCCGTTCTGGCCCACCAGGCCGATCTGCTCGCCGGAGTTCGCGACGAACGAGATGTCCGTCAGGGCGCGCACCGTCACCTTGGGCTCCTGGCCCACGGCGTTGAGCACCGCGCGCTTCAGCTTGGCGCGGCGACCGCGGGTCGTGTCCGTCGACGGCGTCCGGTAGAACATCCGCAGGCCCTGCACCGCCACCGTGGGCCACAGCACGGGGGTGCCCCCGGACCGCGGGCCGACGGCGGCGAGCTGGCCGGTGTGCGGCGGGGCCTGCACCGACATCGGTATCGTCCCCGAGTGCGGGTGCTGGACGGGCACCGGTATCGAGGCGGGGCCGTTCTGCCGGAGCGGCGGCGGCATCGGGTAGTCGAGGTCAGCGGCCATAGGTCTCCTCCGCCCGCCAGAAGGTGACGAACCCGATCAAGAGCGTGCCGACGGCCCAGCCGCCGAGCCACACCCAGCGCATCGGGTCGGGTGTGGTCGCGTACAGGACGCAGTCCCGCACGATGTCCAGCACGATGAACATCGGGTTCGCCTCGAGCCATATCTTCAGGTCGGGCTTGTCGGCGAGGAGGTGGTCGAACGAGAAGAACACCGCCGACCCGTACAGCCAGATGCGCATCACCATGCCGATGAGGTTCGTGATGTCCGGCAGCGCCGCTGCCCACCGGGCCACCAGGAGCGACAGCCCCGTGGTGAACATGACCTGGAGTGCCAGGGCGGCCGCCACCAGCGCGATGCGCCAGGTGTACTCCTCGGCCGGGGGCACGAAGTAGATGAGTGCGGCCAGGGTCACCAGCGTGGGACCCAGGTTGAGCACGTTGCGCAGCACCACGGAGATCGGCAGCGCCGCGCGCGGGAACGTGAAGGCCCGGATCAGGTTCTTGCCGGACTGCACGGAGCGCGCACCACCGTTGATCGACTGGGTGGTGAACTGGAACAGGAACACGCCGATCAGCAGGTACCCGATGAAGTTGTCGATGCCCCGCGAGCTCTTCATCAGCAGGCCGAAGATCAGGTAGTACGCGAGCCCGTTGAGCAGTGGGTTCAGCACCATCCACGCGTTGCCCAGCAGGCTCTGCCGCGTCCCGCTGGTGACCTTCGCCCGCGCGTCCGCCCACAGGAAGTGCCGGCGCGCCCACAGCAGCCGCACGTACTGCCCCAGCGGGGGCCGCGCGCCGACACGGGACAGGTTGCCGAGAGTCACCAGCTTCGTGGTCGTCGGCGACGCGTCGAACAGCGCGGAGTACGACCCGGTCTCGGGCCCGCTCATGCCGCCACCCCCAGGCACCCCCGGTAGACGCCCAGATACGTCTCCGCGTTCCTCACCCATGTCCTCTCAGCGGCCACCTTGCGGCCCAGCTCGACCAGCTCGGCACGCCGTCCGGCGTCGTCCAGGAGCGAGCCGACAGTCTCGGCCCAGCCCTCCATGTCGTCGGCATCGACGTGCAGCCCCGCGCCGCCCACCGCCTCGACGAGCGCGGGCAGGGCGCTCGCGACCACCGGGCGCCCGACGGCCATGGCCTCGACGGGCTTGAGCGGCGTCACCAGGCGGGTGACCTGGTGGTCGCGTCGGGGTACCAGCACGACGTCGAGCGCGGCCAGCCAGGTCAGTGCGACGTCGGGCGGCACCCGTCCGGGGAGCAGTACGTGGTCGGCCACGCCCAGCTCGCGGGCGAGGCGCGCCAGCCCGGGCCGCGAGACGCCGTCGCCCACCAGGAGGCCCGTCACGTCCTGGCCGCGGGCGCGGAGCGCCGCGACCGTGCGGACCACGGTCTCCAGGCCCTCGTAGTCGACCAGGCTGCTCACCGTGCCGATGGCGGGTCCCGCCGGCAGCCCCAGCGTGGCGCGCGCCGCCTCCGGCGTCGGGTGCTGGGTGGTGAGCAGGGTGTCCGGCACGGCGTTCGACACCACCGTGATGTGGTCCGCGGGCACGCCACGTGCGACGAGCTCGTCGCGCATGGTCCCGCTGAGCGTCACCACGGCGTCGGCGGTGAGCGCGAGCTCGGTCTCCTTCGCCCGCATCAGCGCCCGGCGGCCCGACGCCGCCGCCCGGTCGCGCGCCGCCGTCGTGCCGTGCGCGGCAACCCAGGTCTCCTCGGGCAGGCCGCGGACCTCGTAGACCCAGGGGATCCCGAGCTGTCGCGCCGCCGCGCGGGCCAGCGTCCCGACGGCCGACGGCGTCGTGGTGTGCAGCACGTCCGCCTTCGCCTCCCGGGCGGCCTCGACCAGCAGGTCGGTCTCCTGGGTGGCCCGGAGCGTGGCGTCGGACACCGCGCGGTCCGGGATCAGCCGGCGGTAGGGAACGCCGTCCACGACGTCCGTCCCGCGTGCGGTGAGGGACCCGATGGTCAGCGGGTAGCCGGGGCGCGTCGTGGCGGACGCGGCGAGCCCATGGGCACGCTGCGCCACCAGGATCGCGTGCGAGCGCAGCGTGTAGCCGCTCTGCGTGTGAGGCAACGAGTTGGTGAGGTGGTGCAGGACGGTGACGGAACTCGGGCGGTCCGCGTCGGAGGGTGCCCCGACGGCACTCCCGGATGTGACGCCGGGACGAGGGCCGGGGGCCGCGTGCTGCGGTTCGGGCGGGGGTTCGGGCTGCAGCTCGGAGGCCTGGGCGCGCAGCCCGGCCGGGGCGTCCGGCCCGATCGCCTCGACGTCGCCCAGCAGCCAGGCGGCGCGGTAGCGCGCGGGACCGGCCGCATCGACGTCGTCGACCAGCTCGGGGCGACCCACCGCCACGGCGACCTCCGCCGCGACCCGCAGGCCACGGCCGTCGCGCCGGGCCAGCAGCCGCTCCGCCTCGTCCGCGGCACCTGCGGCGTCGCCCGCCAGCATCCGGCCGAGCGCGTGCGGGGCGGACGGCGCGGGCGCGGTGCCGAGGGCCCGCACGAGCGGCCTGCGCAGCCGCTCGGGCGCCCGCCGGGCGGCCTGGACGGCCAGCCACAGGGGGTCTTCCACGAGCGTCCGGGCAACGAAGGACGCGGTGTATCGAAGGTTTCGCGTGAGCTCGCCCGCGCGCTGCATCGGTCGTGCCATCAGTACCGCGACCCGTGATCGGGCTCCGCGCGGAACAGCGGGTGCGGGAGCAGCTCGTCGAGCAGCTCGGTGTACCGGTGGCCCAGCACCGCGTCGCTCGCGTGCTCCGCGACCCAGGCGGCGGCGTCGGGCGAGGCGGCGGGCACGACGCCGGCGGACAACCAGCCGCACCACAGGTCTGCGAGGCCCTCGACGTCGCCGGGGCGCACGACGGCGCCCGCGCCGTTCGCGGTGACCAGGTCGGCCGCCTCGCCCGCAAGGCACGCGGAGGCGACGACGCCGGAGGCCATGACCTCGTACAGCTTGGACGGGACCGTCCACTCGAACGGTTCCCAGTCCTGCAGGGAGACGACGGCGGTGTCGGCCCACGCGTACAGATCGCGCACCTGGGTCGACGGCACGGAAGGCTCCACCCGGACCGGTGCGCCGAGCTCGGCCGCCAGGAGCTGCAGCGGTTCCAGCTCCTTGCCGTGTCCTACTATGCGCACGTCCAGCGCGTACCCGCGCTCCTGGACCAGGGCGGCGGCGCGCACCATCACGTCCAGGCCTTGCGACCGCCCGATCGTGCCCGCGTAGACGGCGCGCAGCGGACGGCCTGCCAGGGACACGGGTGCGTGCTCGCGGACCGGCGTGAGCGCGGTCCCGTTGCGCACCACCGCGACGTTGCGGACGCCGCGCGACCGCAGCACCTCGGCGAACGCGGCAGTGGTGGTGACCACGAGGTCCGCCCTGGACTGCAGCCGTGTGACGGCGCGATGCACCACGCGGGCCGCGAGGTCGCGCAGGCGGCGGCGCAGGCCGCCGGGCCGGTCCCGGCGCAGCAGGATGCCGCTCGGCTGGATGAGGTCGGGCCAGGCGTCGCGCATCTCCACGATCAGCCGGGCCCGGTACCAGCGGGCGAGTGCCCAGCCGGCGGCGACGCTCGGGATGCCGGGAACCGTCGCGATGACGACGGCCGGCCGGCCGACCGCGGGCCCCACACCGCGTAGCACCGAGCTGACCGCGGCGACCAGCTGGTCGGCGATGCGCGAGCCGAGCCCGTGAGAATGTTCGCGGAAATTCACTCGGACGATCTTTTCGCCGTGGCGTCCCGTCGTCACTGAGCCGGGCAGGAGATCGGGTGAAGAGTGGGTGAACTTTCCCGAGGGATAGTGCGGCGGGGGCGCGAGGACAATTACCGGATATCCGACCGGAATGAGGTAGTTTGCGAGGGCGCTCCAGCGCCTCTGGGGTGCCCCCGTCTCGGGCGCAAAGTGGTGTGTGACAAGGAGAATCGCGCGGTTCTGCTGGTTTCTCGCACGAGCGATCACTGCGACTCTCCGTTCTGTCTGGCGGCTCGTCAGGGTCCACCGTCTCGTCAGCCCTGAGGACACTCTCCGGTTGCGGTGCAGGGCACAGAGTAGTAGACGGCTTTTGCGTAGAAATCGCCACTAAGATCACCGACCATGGCTGCACCCGATCGCGTGGGCGATCTCCTCACCGCACCCAATCCCGTCGACGGTGACGTGCGTCACGCACGTCGCGCCCGCCGGAGCAAAGGATTCGTCGCCGGGATCGTCGCGGGCGCGCTCCTGCTCGTCGGCGGTGGCGCGACCGCGGCCTACTTCGGCTACCGGATGTCGCTCGACGACAACGTGGAGCGGCTCGACCCGTTCGCCGAGATCGATCCCTCGACGCGGCCCAGCGCCTCGCCGGCGGACGGGCCGACCGCGCCCGTGAACATCCTGGTGCTCGGCTCCGACAGCCGGATCTCGGCAGGCGACCCGTCGGCGTGGGAGGCCGGCGCGCAGCGCACCGACGCGATCATGCTCGTGCACCTGTCCGCCGACCGGCAGTCGGCCGCCGCGATCTCGATCCCGCGCGACTCGTGGGTGCCTATCCCGGGCTACGGGGAGGCGAAGATCAATGCCGCGTTCTCCTACGGGGGCCCGACCCTCATGATCCGGACCGTCGAGGACCTGACGGGCGTGCGCATCGACCACTTCGCGGTGACCGACTTCGAGTCCTTCACCACCCTCACCGACTCCCTGGGCGGCGTTCTGATCACGGTGCCCGACGGCGCTGGCGGCTCGGTGCGGCAGGCGATGACGGGGGAGGAGGCGCTCGCCTTCACGCGCGAGCGGCACGCCCTGGCGAACGGTGACTTCGGCCGCGTGCAGCGGCAGCAGGCCTGGATGCGGGCCATCGTCGCGAAGGTCAACAACAACCGGAGCGACCCCCTGAAGATGACGCGCTTCTTCGAGGCCGTCACCAGCTCGGTGGCGGTGGACGAGGCGCTCACCATCGATAAGATGCAGGAGCTGTTCGACAGCGCCCGGGAGATCTCTACGAACGACATCACGTTCATGACCGCCCCCTACACGGGCACGGGACGCAGCGCTGACGGGCAGTCGATAGTCGTGCTTGACCGCGCTGCGTTCGACCCGCTCATGCAGGCCGTGGCGAAGGACAAGGTGCCGGACTTCCTGGCCGCCAACGAGGACACGATGGACCTGTTGCCCGCAGTCGTGCAGTAGTCGCTCCGGCGTGACCGGCCCCGCCGGCTCTTGGAGACGGCGGGGTGGTCAGAGCCCCAGGACCGAGCTGAGGTCCGCCTGCACCCGGGCCAGCCGGGCCCGCGCCGCGACGCGGGCCGCGGACAGCGCGCCGGCGGAGGCGTCCGGGTCGACCGCCGAGACCACCTCGATGTAGCACTTGACCTTGGGCTCGGTACCGCTGGGCCGCACGATGACCCGCGTGTCGTCCGCGGTCAGCAGGACCACGCCGTCCGTGGGCGGCAGGCCGTTCATACCTTCGGCGAGGTCGCGCACCGAGTCGACGGGCGAGCCCGCCAGGGCCGACGGCGGCGACGTGCGCAGCGCAGACATCGTCGACTCGATCAGGGCCAGGTCGTCGAACCGCGCGGACACCTGGCCGGTGACGTAGAGCCCGCAGGCGCGCGCCACGTCGTCGAGCCGGTCCAGGAGGGTGCGGCCCTCGGCGGCCAGCCTGCTGGCGAGCTGCGCTACGGCGACCGCCGCCGACAGCCCGTCCTTGTCCCGCACGTGCTCGGGGTCCACGCAGTAGCCGAGCGCCTCCTCGTAGCCGAACACCAGGTCGGGCGTACGGGAGATCCACTTGAAGCCGGTGAGCGTCGTGGCGTGGTCCAGGCCGTGCCGGGACGCGATGGCCGCCAGCGCCCGGGAGGACACGATGGAGCACGCGAGCGCGCCGCCCCGGCCGGAGCGCGCGGCCCGCTCGGCCGCGTCCCAGCCGAGCAGCATGCCCACCTCGTCGCCGTGCAGCATGCGCCAGCCCTGGGAGAACGCGGTCTCCGCGCCCTGGTACGTGCCGTACTGCGGGTCGAGCACGGCGACGGCGCAGCGGTCCGCGTCGGGGTCGTTGGCGATGACGAGGTCCGCGTGGGCGTCCTGCGCCAGAGCGAGCGCCATGTCGATGGCGCCCGGCTCCTCCGGGTTGGGGAACGACACGGTGGGGAAGTCCGGGTCGGGCTCGGCCTGCTCCTCCACGGGGACGACGTCGGTGAAGCCGGCCTCGGCCAGCACCCGCGCGACGGCGTCGCCGCCCACGCCGTGCAGCGACGTGGTGACGATGCGGAGCCGGGCGCGGGGCTCGCCGTCGTGCAGGGTGGCGACGGCGGCGTGGTACTCCTCGGTGATCTCCTGGTCGAGCACGGTCCAGCCGGAGTCGGCGCGCCGCACGTCCTTCGCGGCGCGCACGAGGGCGATCTCGCCGGCGATGAGGGCGTCGTAGGGCGGGACGATCTGCGCGCCCTGCCCCGCGTCGGCGACGACCCGCCCGCCGAGATACACCTTGTAGCCGTTGTCGGCCGCCGGGTTGTGGCTCGCGGTGACCATCACACCGGCGTCGGCGGACAGGTGACGCACCGCGAAGGCGAGCACGGGCGTGGGGCCCGGTGCAGGCATCAGCAGTACCTCGGCCCCGACCGCGACGAGGACGGCGGCCGTGTCGCGGGCGAAGTCGGCAGAGCGGTGGCGGGCGTCGAAGCCGATCACCACGCGCGGGGTCCCCCCGCCGATCTCGGCGGTGAGGAAGGCCCCCAGGCCCGCGGCGGCGGCGATCACCACCGCCCGGTTCATCCGGTTCGGCCCGGCGGCCATCGCACCGCGCAGCCCGGCGGTGCCGAACTGGAGCGGGCCGGAGAACCGGTCGGCCAGCTCGGCGAGCGCGTCGCTGCCCACGTCGGGGTGGTCGGCCTTCGAGACGAGGTTACGCAGGTCGGCGACGTCGGCGTCGTCGACATCGGCCGCCATCCAGGACTCGGCGCGCGCGACGAGGTCGGGCGCCGAGAGGGTCCCGGTGGCGGTCGGCGTGTTTGAGGACATGGCCATCAGATCTGCTTGATCACGCGGGCGAGCAGGTCGCTGATCCGCGGCCCGGCCTCGCGGCCCGCCTCCAGCACCTCCTCGTGGGAGAGGGGGTGCGGGCTGATCCCGGCGGCCAGGTTGGTGGCCAGCGAGATGCCGAGGACGTCCATGCGGCAGTGCCGGGCGGCGACGGCCTCCATCGCCGTCGACATGCCGACGAGGTCGGCGCCCATCAGGCTCGCCATCTTGACCTCGGCCGGGGTCTCGTACTGCGGGCCGTGGAACTGCGCGTACACGCCCTCGGGCAGGTCCGGGTCCACGCTCCGGGCGACGTCGCGCAGGCGCGGCGTGTAGATGTTGGTCATGTCGGCGAACTTGGCGCCCTCGAGCGGGGTCTGCCCCGTGAAGTTCAGGTGGTCCTTGATGAGCACGACCTGCCCGGGACGCCAGCCGATGTGCACGCTGCCGCAGCCGTTCGTGAGGATCACGGTCTCGCAGCCGGCGGCCGCCGCCGTGCGGACGCCGTGCGCCACGCGACGAATCCCGAGGCCCTCGTAGAGGTGCGTGCGGGAGCCGAGCACGAGCGCGTACCGCACCGCGCCGTCGGGCCGCTCGATGCGGACCGAACGCGTGGTGGACCGGTGGCCCTGGACCGCGGGCTGCACGAAGCCGGGGATCTCGGCGGTGGGGATCTCCGCGACGACATCGCCGATCAGCTCGGCCGCGCCACCCCAGCCGGAGCCGAGGACGAGCGCGATGTCGTGCTCCGGCACCCCGGTCTTGGCCGCGATGTACTCAGCGGCGGCTGCAGCGACGTCGAACGGGTCGGTCGTCGGGTCGTCCAGATCCAGGTCCGTACTCATGGTCCGAGGTTATCGCCACTTTCCTCCTGGCACGCGCCCATACGGGGGGCAACTTCTGAGCGGTCGCCGACGATGCGAGAATGGAGCCGTGACCCCCCTCGATCCCACAGCAGTCCCGCACCACGTCGTCGTCGTGGGAGGTGGCCCCGGCGGGTACGAGGCGGCGCTCGTGGCCCGCAGCCACGGAGCGCGGGTCACCGTGGTGGAGCAGCAGGGCCTGGGCGGCGCGGCGGTGCTGACCGACGTCGTCCCCTCCAAGACCCTCATCGCGACCGCCGAGTGGATGACCATCGCCGACCGCGCCCCCGAGCTCGGCATCCGCATGCCCGACGACGTCGTGGACCCGCTGTCCGACGTCGACGTCTCGCTCGCGACCGGCGGCATCCCCGTGGTGTCCGCCTACGCCGCCCCCACGCTGAGCGGTGCGGGCGTGCAGGCAGCGGCGTCGGCGGCCGGGACGGCGGAGAAGCGCAAGCACTTCGTGGACCTGCAGGCCGTGAACAAGCGCGTGCTCGCGCTCGCGGGGGCGCAGAGCGCCGACATCCGCGGCCGGCTGGAGCGCGAGGGTATCCGGATCATCGTCGGGAAGGGGCGCCTGGACGGGCCTTCGCGTGTGGTGGCGGACCTGCCGGACGGCTCGACGACCGCGCTCGACGCGGACTCGATCCTCCTCGCGCTCGGCGCGACCCCGCGCACCCTGCCCACCGCGGTGCCCGACGGCGAGCGCATCCTCACCTGGACCCAGATGTACAACCTGCGGGAGCTGCCCGAGCGGCTGATCGTGGTGGGCTCGGGCGTCACGGGCGCCGAGTTCGCGGGCGCGTACAACGCGCTCGGGTCGGACGTGGTGCTCGTCTCCAGCCGCGACCGCGTGCTGCCCGGCGAGGACGAGGACGCCGCCGAGCTGCTCGAGGGCGTGTTCCGGGGCCGGGGCATGACCGTGCTGTCCCGCTCGCGAGCGGCGTCCGCGGTGCGCACCGACGACGGTGTCGAGGTGACGCTGTCCGACGGGCGCGTGGTGCACGGATCGCACGTGCTCGTGGCGGTCGGCGGCGTGCCCGCGACGTCGGGCCTCGGGCTGCAGGAGGCGGGCGTGCGGCTGTCGGAGTCCGGGCACGTCGTCGTGGACCGGGTATCACGCACGTCGGTGCGGGGGATCTACGCGTCCGGCGACTGCACCGGCGTCCTCCCGCTCGCGTCCGTGGCCGCCATGCAGGGGCGGATCGCCGTGGCGCACGCCCTGGGCGACGCCGTCCAGCCGCTCGCGCTGCGCACGGTCGCCTCCAACATCTTCACCGCGCCCGAGATCGCGACCGTCGGCTACAGCGAGGAGAAGCTGCGCGCGCAGAGCTCGCGATACATCACGACGACGCTGCCGCTCGCGCGCAACCCGCGCGCCAAGATGCTCGGCATCAGGGACGGGTTCGTGAAGCTGTTCGCGCACCCCGAGGCGGGCGTGGTGCTCGGCGGCGTCGTGGTGGCGCCCCGCGCGTCGGAGCTGATCTTCCCGATCACGCTGGCGGTGCAGCACCGGCTCACGGTGGAGGACGTCGCCTCGGCGTTCACGATCTACCCGTCGCTGTCGGGCTCGATCGCGGAGGGCGCGCGCGTCCTCGACGCCCGAGTGGGCAAGTAGCCCTCGGCGCTAGGCGACGGAAGCGTCGAGGATGATGCGGCCGTCCTCGATCTTGACGTGCGAGACCGTGAGGCCCGGGACCTTGGCCTCCAGCAGGCGCTCGACGTCGACGGCGATCCGCGCGTCCGGCTGCACGTCCACGACGCCCGGGGGCAGCCCCTGCTTCGCGACCTCCTGCTCGATGGGCGCCGCGGCGAGGCTGAGCAGCCGGTGCGCCGGCAGGCCGGCGGCGTTCACCTCGACGGTCAGCGTGGCGACGCCGCGCTCGAAGGCGGCCAGCCTGACGTCCGCGCGCACTATCGGCGCGATCTTCACGGCCAGCTTGAGCGGGCCGGGGAGGGTCTCGAGGCGGCGCAGGTCCGCGACCACGCGGATCGCGTCCCCGTCGCCGACGACGGACGTGATGATGGGCGGGGCCTGCTTGGCGATCCTCGCCAGGCCGAGCACCTCTTCGGGAGCGATCCGGATATGCACGATTCGACCCTAACCCAGCATGGTGAGCAGCCGGGGCAGGGCATCGCCGAACGCGGGCAGCAGGGTCAGCGAACCGACGTCGCCGAGCCCCACCCAGCGCACCTCCAGGCTCTCGGGGTCGGCGGCGCGCGGCTCGATGCGGTACCCCGGGGCGACGTCGGCCACGACGGTCGTGTAGGTCCAGGCCGGGTGCTCCAGCACGTGGGTGCCCACGACGTGCACGGCCGCCGGGTCGATGGCTGCCTCCTCGGCGGCCTCGCGCAGGGCGCCCGCCGACGGCTTCTCGTCCGGGGCGAGGGCGCCGCCGGGGATGCCCCAGGTGCCGCCCATGTGCGACCACAGGGCGCGGTGCTGGAGCACCAGGTGCGACGGCGCCCCGTCGGCGTCCCGCCGGACGAGCAGCAGTCCCGCGGCGCCGAACAGGCCCCAGTGGCGGTGGTTCCCGCAGGTCACCCAGCCGTCACCGCCGTGCCGGTGTAGATCGGTCGGGGGTACGGTCGCGTTCGGCACGGCGTCAGTCTGTCAGGTCGGAGCCGAAACTGTCAGCGACCGACCCGCACCCTGTGCTGCACCTTCGGCTCGGGCTCAGGCGGGTACGCCCTCGACGACGACCTTGCCGTCCTCGAGGCGGAAGCCGGTCACCTCGGTGAACGAGCCGCGCATCAGGGCGCGCACGTCGAGGGAGACGGTGCCGTCCTTGCGGAGCTGCACCGAGTGCTCGGGCAGGCCGCTCTTCTTCACCATCTTGGCGATGGTGCCCGAAGCGAGCGGGAGCAGCTTGGTGGCGGGCAGGCCGGCCGCGTCGGCGTCGACGTCGAGCACCGCGATGTTCTGCGAGAACGACGTGATCCGCGCTGACGCGTGCATGACGGGGACGGCCTTGGCCGCGATCTTGACGGGGAGCGGGGCGTAGGTGAGGCGGCGCAGGTCCGCCGTCACGGAGATGACGCCGTCGTCGCAGGTCAGATCGCTGACGAACGACGGAAGGGTCTTGCGAGGACGGACGAGGGCGATGGCCTCTTCGGGGCTGAGTGTCACGACATGGGTCACGCCGCAAAATCTAGCGGATCAACTGCGACCTTTTTGACCCGTTTGCCCCGCAGTTCAGTCGATGATCTCGCACAGCGGCGCGCCCGCAGTCACACCCGCGCCCGGCTGGGCCGTCAGGGAGCGCACGGTGCCCGCTCGGTGGGCCAGGATGGGCTGCTCCATCTTCATGGCCTCCAGGACGACGATGAGGTCGCCCTCGGCCACCTGCGCGCCGTCCTCCACCGCCACCTTGACGATGGTGCCCTGCATGGGCGAGGCCAGCGTGTTCCCGGCCGAACCGCCCGATGTCTTGGCCCCGGCGGCGCGCCGGGCCGGACGGCGGGCGGCGTTCGCCGAACGCGCGCGACCCGCGGCGACGCCGAGGCCCGCGGGCAGCACGACCTCGAGCCGGCGTCCGCCCACCTCGACGACCACGCGCTCGGCGGTCACCTCGTCGGCCTCGTCGTCCTGGGCCGGCGTGGCCGGGGCCAGGGTCTTGAGGGTGTCGGCGAACTCCGTCTCGATCCAGCGGGTGTGCACGCGGAACGGGGAACCGTCGGCGGGCACGAACGCGTCGGACTCGAGCACCGCCTTGTGGAACGGGACCACCGTGGGGATGCCCTGGACCACGAGCTCGCGCAGCGCGCGCCGGGCCCGCTCGACCGCCTGGGTGCGCGTCGCGCCCGTGACGATGAGCTTGGCGATCATGGAGTCGAAGGCGCCGGAGACCGAGTCGCCCGCGACGACGCCCGTGTCGACGCGCACGCCCGGCCCCGACGGCCACACGATGGTGTTCAGCCGGCCCGGCGCCGGGAGGAAGCCCATGGCCGGGTCCTCGCCGTTGATGCGGAACTCGATCGAGTGCCCGCGCACCACAGGGGCGTCGTAGCCGAGCTCCTCGCCCGCGGCGATGCGCAGCTGCTCGCGCACCAGGTCGATGCCCGTGACCTCCTCGGTCACCGGGTGCTCCACCTGGAGCCGCGTGTTGACCTCGAGGAACGAGATGGTGCCGTCCACGCCCACGAGGAACTCGCACGTGCCGGCGCCCACGTAGCCCGCCTCACGCAGGATCGCCTCCGACGCCGTGTACAGGGCCTTCTCCTGCTCCTGCGTGAGGAATGGTGCGGGCGCCTCCTCGACCAGCTTCTGGTGGCGGCGCTGCAGCGAGCAGTCGCGGGTCGACACGACGACGACGTTGCCGTGGACGTCCGCGAGGCATTGGGTCTCCACGTGGCGCGGCTTGTCCAGGTAGCGCTCCACGAAGCACTCGCCCCGGCCGAACGCGGCCACGGCCTCGCGGACCGCCGAGTCGAACATCTCGTCGATCTCGTCGTACGTGCGCGCGACCTTCAGGCCGCGGCCGCCGCCGCCGAACGCGGCCTTGATGGCGATCGGCAGGCCGTACTGCTCGGCGAAGGCCTTGACCTCGCTGCTGTCCTTGACCGGGTCGGGCGTCCCGGGCACCAGGGGCGCGCCGGCGCGCTGCGCGATGTGCCGCGCGCTCACCTTGTCGCCCAGCGCCTCGATGGCCGACGGCGGCGGCCCGATCCACACGAGCCCGGCGTCGAGCACCGCCTGGGCGAACTCCGCGTTCTCCGACAGGAAGCCGTAGCCCGGGTGCACGGCGTCGGCGCCGGAGCGGCGGGCGACGTCGAGCAGCTTGGCCGGGTCCAGGTACGTGTCGGCGGCGCGGGCACCGCCCAGCGCGAAGGCCTCGTCGGCGAGGCGGACGTGCAGGGCCTCGCGGTCCTGGTCGGCGTAGACGGCGACGGAAGTCAGCCCCGCGTCGGCGCATCCACGGGCCACGCGGACGGCGATCTCACCACGGTTGGCGATGAGCACCTTCGAGATGGTTCGGGGCAGGCTTGAACTGGGCACGGCTCACCGTAACCCGGTCGTGCGGGACCGACGTACCGCCCCCGGGCACCCGGCGCAAAGTCTGGAGACCAGACCAACCTCGACCCGGGCCGTTTGGAGGGTTCGGACATGGCGTGTGGCCTGCGACGTCGGATGCGGGTCGCCTGGTTGTGGGTATCCGGCAGAGCGCAGCAATGCCGTCGCTTGCCGCGAGGCTGGCGGCTGGGGACCGCCCCTCGCCGACTGCCGAAGCAGTAGCGGAATGAGGGCCAATAGGGCAACTAAGCCTGCGTTCGGCCAGATCCAGGTCCGCCGCCGGGGCTCGGCGAGCGCGAGGCCCGCCAGCTGCAGAGAAATTCCTCCAGCCCTTTACGTATGCCCGACGGCGGTTCCGGGCAGGGAGCGCGACCACAGCCTCCCCTGGGGCGCATCCGTCCACAGCGGGCCTCGCGGCAGCCCTCAGAACGTGGCCTGCCGGGGTGGAATCGGGTTCATGAGACCCCCGAGACCGCTCCCATCCCGCCTGCGCTCCGATGCCGCGACCCAGGAGGGTTTGGTGAACAAGGCCCAGTGCGACGCGGCCGGCTTGGACAAGCATGCCGTAGCGCGACTTGTGAAGAAGGGGACCTGGACCCGCGTCACCCGGCGCGTCTACGACACCGACCCGGTGCCGGTCGAGCGGCGGCAGCGCGACGACTACCACGACCACGTCCGGCGTCGGGCGGCCTGGATCGGAATGCTCGCAGTTCCGGACGGTATCGCCACCGGCGCCTGCGCCCTTGCCCTCCACGGGGTTGCCGGCCTGCCCGCAGACCTCGTCCCGGAGGCGGCACGGCCCGGGGGCGCGGACGCGGCCGTGGGCGGCGGAGGGGTCCTACGGCGGTACCGCGCCTTCCCGGTGGAGCGCTATCGCGGGCGCCGGATTGCGGCCTTCGTCCATGCGCTGGCGCAGGCCCTTCCTGACCTCCCCCGCGATGCAGCGGTGGCCGTGCTCAGCAATGCGCTGCACGAGGGGCACATCGACCAGGATGGGCTACGGCGCGTGCGGGAGCTTCTGCGGGGACGGCGTGGCGCCGCGCGGGTGCACAGCCTGTTCTGCCTGGTGGACGGTCGCGACGCGTCTCCTGCCGAGACATTCGCGCGGTTGTCCTGCATAGACCACGGCGTCCCGCCCGACGGGCAGCAGGTCACGTTCACCTCGGGTGGTGTCTTCCTCGGCCGGGTCGACTTCGTCTGGAGCCTCCCGGACGGCCGGTACGTGGTGGTCGAGATCGACGGCCGCGCCTTCCACTCCGGGGCCGCGATGCTCGCCGACGACGCGCTGCGGCAGAATGGTCTCGTGGGTACGGACCGACTCATCGTCCTCAGGTTCCCGGCTGCCCGGAGCATGGCCGACGACGACGGTGTCGGCAGGGAGATCGCCGAGCGTCTGGCCCGGCTCGGCTGGGTGCAGGGCACCGCGGTTGGCACATCGGTCGAGCTCGGCGGGTGAGCGGTGTCTGCACCAGTGCCGTAGTAGTAGCGGAATGGGCGCCAATGACCCGACCAACCCCGCGCTCGGCTGCCCACTCACGGACCCGGCGCGGGGTCACGGGGTGCGGAGGGTCCGCCAGGGGACGTTCAGCTCGGCGAGGAGCTCGCGGAGCAGGGGGAGGCTGATGCCGACGACGCCGTGGTGGTCGCCCTCGATGCGCTCGACGTACGGGCCGCCGAGGCCGTCGATGGTGAACGAGCCCGCGACGTGCAGGGGCTCGCCGGTGGCGACGTAGGCGTCGATCTCGTCGTCGTCGATGTCGGCGAACCAGACGGTGGTCGAGCTGGTCGAGCCGATGGTCCCGCCGGTGCCGCCTGCGGTGTCGTCGCGGAGGTCCACCACCCAGTGGCCCGTGTGCAGCACAGCCTTGCCGCCGCGCATGGAGCGCCAGCGCTCGCGCGCGGCGTCGGCGTCGGCCGGCTTGCCCACGATGGCGCCGTCGACCTCCAGCATGGAGTCGCAGCCGATGACGATGACGTCGGTCGGGCCCTCGTCATCCGGGCCGTCGGCCTCCGGTGTCGAACCGTCGGGATCGGCGTCGTCCCGGGCCTCCTCCAGCCGGCTCGCTACCTCCTCGGCCTTGGCCTGCGCGAGGACGAGCACGGCGTCGGCGGGATCGAGCTCGCCGAACCGCTCGGCGGCGTCGGCGAGGGCCTTGTCCTCGTCCACCCCGGACACCACGACTTCCGGGGTGACTCCGGCAGCCTGCAGCGTGGCGAGTCGGGCGGGGGACTGTGAGGCGAGGACCAGGCGTGGCACGCGCGCCACAGTAACGAGAATGCGGCCGGGCGAAACAGGGAAACCGCAATCCCCGCGACGTGACCCACGTCACTCTTGTTGTGGGCGTGATGGTTGCGACCACACGTCCGGTTGAGGCGCAACGATCACGCCCACAACAAGGGCGTCAGGCCAGCGCCTCGCGGAGGGTGTCCAGGCCCACGGAGCCCAGGTTGAGCGCGCGGGCGTGGAAGGCCTTGGCGTCGAAGCTCTCGCCCGCGGCCGCCTTGGCGGCGTCCCGCGTCTGCTCCCAGAGCCGCTGGCCCACCTTGTACGACGGCGCCTGCCCCGGCCAGCCGAGGTAGCGGTTGAACTCGAAGCGGACGAACTGCTCCGGCATGTTCACGTTGGCCATGAGGAACGGCCAGGCCTTCTCGGCGGTCCAGGTGCCGCCGCCCCACTGGTCGGGGGCGGGCTTGCCGAGGTGCACGCCGATGTCGAACACCACGCGAGCCGCGCGCAGGCGCTGCGCGTCGAGCATGCCGAGGCGGTCGCCCGGGTCCTCCATGTAGCCGAGGTCGGCCATGAGCCGCTCCGCGTACAGGGCCCAGCCCTCGCCGTGGCCGGAGACCCAGCAGGCCAGCCGGCGCCAGCTGTTGAGGGTCTCGCGCGCGAACACTGCCTGGCCGCACTGCAGGTGGTGGCCCGGGACGCCCTCGTGGTAGACCGTCGTCTTCTCGCGCCAGGTGTTGAACTCCGTGACGCCCTCCGGCACGGCCCACCACATGCGGCCCGGCCGGGACCAGTCGTCGCTCGGCGGGGTGTAGTAGATGCCGCCGGACTGCGTCGGCGCGATCATGCACTCCAGGTTCAGCACGGGCTCGGGCACGTCGAAGTGGGTGCCGTTCAGCGCGGTGATCGCGGCGTCGGAGGTCTCCTGCATCCAGGCCTTGAGGGCGGCGGTGCCGAGGAGCTTGCGCGCGGGGTCGGCGTCGAGCGCCGCGACCGCCTCCTCGACGGTTGCGCCCGGGCCGGCGATGGTGGCGGCCACCGACTCCTGCTCGGCGACGATGCGGGCGAGCTCCTCGAGGCCCCACTGGTAGGTCTCGTCGAGGTCCACCTTCGCGCCCAGGAAGTACCGCGACCACAGGGTGTAGCGCTCGCGGCCCACGGCGTCGGCCTCCGGAGCCTGCGGCGCGAGGTCGCGCTCCAGGAAGTCGGCGAGCTTCGCGTAGGCGCCGCGGGCCGCAGCAGCGCCGTGCTCCAGCTCCTTGCGGACCAGGCTGCACGCGGCCGACTCGTCCAGCACGTCGTCGACCGCCTTGCCACGCGTGAACGACGTGAAGAAGGAGTCGGCGGCGGCCAGCTCGCGCGCCTGGGAGACGCACTCGCGCACCTGCCGGATCGCGGCGACGTTCCCCTGCGCGGCCGCCTCGGTGAGCGACTCGATGTACCCTTCGACGGCGCCGGGCAGCCCGTTCAGCCGGGAGGCGATGTTCTCCCAGGCCTCGACCGAGTCGGTGGCCATGATGTCGAAGACGTCGCGGAGCTGCTGCACCGGCGACTCGATGTTGTTCAGGCTGCGCAGGCCCTCGCCGGCCTCGTGCAGCTCGAGGTCGAGCCCCACGCGCTCGCGCATCGCGGACAGGGTGACCCGGTCGACGTCGTCCGCCGGCTCGAGCCCGTCCAGCTTGGCCAGGACCTCACGGCCGGCCTGGGCGAGGGCGTCGTGCCCGGCCGGCGAGAGATCGCCGATCTCGTGATCGTGCCCGGGCAGGCCCATGGCGGTGGCGGACAGGGGAGCGAGCTCGGTGAGACGCGTGACGTAGTCGTCGGCGATGGCGTCGATCGGCGTCGGGATGCGGGTGATGGGTGTGGTCACCCGGCCGAGCCTACTTCGCGAGCCCGCACGGAGGCGGAGGCTTTTCCGGCAGGTCCGCGTGTTGCCGGGGGCGGACGGCGGTGCTGCCGCCGGTGGGCCGCGTCCGTGTCGTAAGGTGTCCAGCGGCGAGCGAGCGCTCGTCCAGCAGGGGAGGCCGGCCGTGGCAGCACCGTCTGATCAGGACACCTCGCCGACCCGTACCGAGCTGCGGTGGAGCATCGTGTTCGCGCCGATCATTCTCGCGGGAATGGCCGGCCTCGCAATCATCGTCGTTCTGGCGATAGCCGCGGCCGACGGCCCCTCCGACACGGTCGGCATCTCGCGCCCCTCGCCCCTCTGGGCGCTCGTCGTCGCGGCCCTCCTCGCCGAGGCGGTGATGTTCGGAGGCCTGCGCCAGCAGCTCTCGACCTTCTCGCGGGCGCGGCGGCTCGGCGTCCGGGACGACCGCCGGACGCGCTGACACCACCCCGACCTCGGCGCGGAGGTCAGGACCGCAGGCTCCAGCGCCACGCGTCGGCGTTGTGCCGGCCGGAGCGCCCGCCGAAGTTCTTGGCCGTCGCGGCGCCGTTCCCGCGCAGCACCCGGGAGTGGTTCGTCCACTCGTCGAGCGGGGCGGCGTCCTCGGGCTCGGAGCCGGTCGCCGCGACCGCGGCGAGGCCCGCGACCAGGGCGGCCACCTCGACGTCGTCCGGCTGGCCGCGAACCACGCGTACCTCGGAGCTCATTCGTCGTCCTCCTCGTAGAACCCGAAGCCCGGGGCCTCGCCGCGCGAGGCCGCCCACTCGGCGATGTCGTAGCCGCCCTCGGTGAGGTGCGTGGCCACCGACTCGCCGGCGGCGTCGAGCAGGTCGATCACGCCGTCCAGGGAGGCGTCGCCACCGCGTGCGGCGACGACGAAGCCCAGGTAGAACGACTCGCCACCCTCCGGCAGGCCGGACTCGACGACCTCGTCGGCCTCCGACTCCTCCTCCGGCTCCCACACCGACGAGGTGAGGTCCGGGTGCATGCCGAGCGAGCCGTGCAAGGCGTCGAACAGGGCGGCGTTCAGGTGCCCCACCTTCGACTCGAGGGCCAGCACGCGCGGGTCCTCGTCCGCCTCGGCAGCGCCGAACTCGGCGCGGACGCCCACTGCCGTCCCCACGTAGTCGTGCAGGGCAGCTGCCAGCGCGTCGACCGCGCGGTGCATCGGCTCTGCGTCGACGCGGCCCATCGGCGCCGGGCCGTGGGTGGCGTCCTCGTGAGTCATGTATCTCCTCCGGTCAGAGCGGGATGTTTCCGTGCTTCTTCGGAGGAAGCGTAGATCGCTTGGTGCGCAGCGCGCGAAGCGCACGCACCACCTGCACGCGGGTCTCGGACGGACGGATGACGGCGTCGACGTACCCGCGCTCGGCGGCGTCCCACGGGTTCACGATGGCGTCCTCGTACTCGGCGGTCAGCCGGGCCCGCTCGGCCTCGACGTTCCCGCCCGCCTCCTGGACCGTCTTCAGCGCGCCGCGCTGCAAGATGTTCACCGCGCCGCTCGCACCCATGACGGCGATCTGCGCGGTCGGCCACGCCAGGTTGACGTCGGCGCCGAGCTGCTTGGAGCCCATCACGATGTAGGCACCGCCGTACGCCTTGCGGGTGATGATCGTGACCAGCGGCACCGTGGCCTCGGCGTACGCGTAGATCAGCTTGGCGCCGCGGCGGATGATGCCCTGGTGCTCCTGCCCGACGCCGGGGAGGAAGCCCGGCACGTCCACGAACGTCAGGACGGGGATGTTGAAGGCGTCGCAGGTGCGCACGAACCGCGCGGCCTTCTCGGCGGCGTCGATGTCGAGCGTGCCCGCCATGGACTGCGGCTGGTTGGCGACGATGCCGACCGACTGGCCCTCCACGTGCCCGAACCCGATCAGCACGTTGGTCGCGAACATCGGCTGGACCTCGAGGAACGACTCCGGGTCCAGGACCGCCTCGATGGCCTCGCGCATGTCGTACGGCTGGTTGTCGCTGTCGGGGATCAGCGCGTCGAGGGCCTCGTCCTCGGCGGTGACCTCCAGCGGCGTCTCGTCCTCCGGCGGGAACGCCGGCGCGTCCGAGAGGTTGTTCTGCGGCAGGTAGCTTACCAGGTGGCGGACGTAGTCGAGGGCGTCGTCCTCGTCGCTGCCCATGTAGTGCGCCACGCCCGACTTCGAGTTGTGCGTGCGGGCGCCGCCGAGGGTCTCGAAGTCGACGTCCTCGCCCGTCACCGTGCGGATCACGTCCGGGCCGGTGATGAACATGTTCGACGTCTGGTCGGCCATCACGATGAAGTCCGTCAGGGCGGGGGAGTACACCGCGCCGCCCGCGCTGGGGCCGAGGATCAGGGAGATCTGCGGGATCACGCCCGAAGCGGCCACGTTCCGCCGGAACATCTCGGCGAACTGGGTGAGGGCCGCGACGCCCTCCTGGATGCGCGCCCCACCGCCGTCGCTGATGCCGATCAGGGGCACGCCGGTGCGCAGCGCGAGGTCCTGCACCTTGGTGATCTTCTGGCCGTGCACCTCGCCGAGGCTCCCGCCGAACACCGTGAAGTCCTGGGAGTAGACGCACACCTGGCGCCCGTCGATGGTGCCGTACCCGGTGACGACGCCGTCGCCCGCGATGCGTCTCTTCTCCAGGCCGAAGTTGCGGCTGCGGTGCTTGGCCAGCGCGTCCAGCTCGGTGAAGCTGCCCTCGTCGAGGAGCGCGTCGATACGTTCCCGGGCGGTCTTCTTGCCCCGCTTGTGCTGCTTTTCCTGGGCCGTCTCCTCCGGGAGGTCGATGGCGGCGGCCCGGCGGGCGTCGAGGTCGTCGAGCTTGGCGCGCGTGCCGGCGAGGGTGGTGATGGCGTCGTTCACAGTTCGAGCGTAGTTGTCGGATGCCTCCGGCTCGATGCGTGAGCGTCCAGCGGGTCACGCCGCTGACTTGTGGGTTTCCTCCAAGAGCATCCGCGGCGACCAGGGGAGAGGATGGGGGCGTGCACCAGTCCCTGTCCCTCGACGAGCTCACCGTCCCCGGCTTTGCAAGGGTCGAGGTGGTCGAGACCTCGCCCTCCACGAACACCGACCTCGTCTCAGCGGTCCGCGCCGACCCGGCCGCCTGGCCGGCGCCGTCGGCCCTGATCGCCGAGCACCAGACCGCGGGCCGGGGCCGCGCCGGGCGGTCCTGGGCGATGCCCGCGCGCACCGGGCTCACCGTGTCCGTGCTGCTGCGCCCCCAGGTCCCGGCCGGGACGCTGGGCTGGCTCCCGCTGCTCGCGGGGCTCGCGGTGGTGCGCACAGTGTCCGACGGCGGGGTCACCGCCGCCGTGAAGTGGCCCAACGACGTGCTGCTGCCCGCCGTCGACACCGTCGCGGGCCTCGGGCTCTACCGCAAGGTCGCCGGGATCCTCGCCGAGGTGGTGCCCGGCGGCTCCGACCCGGACGCACCGCTCGCCGTCGTCCTCGGGATCGGGCTCAACGTGTCGCAGTCCGCGGACGAGCTGCCGGTGCCGACGGCGACGTCGCTGGCGCTCGCTGGCTACCCCAGGCCCGACCGCACCGACGTGCTGGTGCGGATGCTCGGCGAGGTGCACGCCGTCGTCCGGCGCTGGGAGCAGGCCGCCGGCGACGCCGCGGCGGCCGGGCTGCTCGACGAGTACACGGCGGTCTCCGCGACGCTGGGCACCCAGGTGCGGGTCGAGCTGGCCGGCGGGGCCGGCGTGCTGGAGGGCGAGGCCGTGGCCCTGGACGCGTCGGGAGCGCTGGTGGTGCGCGTGGAGTCGGGCGAGGAACGCGCGGTGACCGCCGGCGACGTCTGGCACCTGCGATGACGCACTCCGGGTGAACTGCAGGGTCGCCGGGGTGAAACCGGCGGCATTCCCCGCCGCGCGGCGTGCGGCCTGCGGTAATGTCCGCCACAGGCGACGGCAGGCAAGATCGGCGTGCGACGGTCGGGAGATGCCATATGGAGGCAGGTCGGGCCACGGTCGGTGTGGCGAAGGGAATCGTGTGCGCGGCGGCGATCGTCGCGGTCTATCTGATCAGCACGGTCCGGCTGGACCGGGGCTTCGTGCAGAGCGAGGGGACACCGACGGCGGGACTGATCGCCGCGGGCATCTCGTGGCTCCTGGTGGTCTGGGTCCTGCTCTACCGCGACGACGGCGTGCGCGGCGTGCGGCTGGGCCTGTGGAACGTCGTCACCACGGTCGGGATGCTGCTGGTGCTCATGGGGATCCCCCTGGCGCTCACATTCTGGGGCTGAGCAACGGCTGGGCTACGAGCGCCCGGGCCGCGGATGCATGCGGTTGCACGAGGTGGGCACGCCTACAGTAGTGACGTGCTCCACAACTCCGATACGTCCCCCACCCACCACGACGCACCGGGGGCCGACACCGCCGCACGGCTCGACGAGACGCTGCTGGGCGGAGCCCGCCGCTACACGCTGTCGCAGGTGCTGGAGCTCACGGGACTCGACAAGCAGTTCGTGACCCGCTACTGGCGCTGGATCGGCCTGCCGGTCACGCACCCCACGGAGACCTGGTTCACCGACGCCGACGTCGAGGCGCTCAAGGACGCGGCGGAGCTGTTCGCGGAGGAGCGGATGGACGAGCGCGCCCAGATGACGTTCATCCGCTCCGTGGGCCACACCGCTGACAGGCTGGCGCTCTGGCAGGTCGAGGCACTCGTGGAGCATCTGGCCCGGCGCTACGAGCTGGACGAGACCTCGGCCCGCCTGCTCGCCCTGGACCGGCTCCCCGAGATGACGGAGATGCTGCAGGGGCAGCTCGAGCACGCGTGGCGACGTCAGCTCGCGGCGCTCACCGGGCGGATGGCCATCGAGTTCGCGGGTGCGCACTCGGACGACCGCGGTGATACCCACCAGCTACCGCTGCTGCGGGCCGTCGGGTTCGCGGACATCGTGTCGTTCACGAAGCGCACGGCCGGGCTCGGCTCGGAGGAGCTGGCGGAGTTCGTGCAGCGGTTCGAGGCCGGCGCGCGCGACATCATCGTCAATGCGGGCGGCCGCGTGGTGAAGACCATCGGCGACGCCGTCCTGTTCGTGACCGACGACGTCTCCACCGGCGCCGAGGTGGCCCTCGGCCTGGCCGAGACCTCGGGCGCTGCGCTCGGCACCGCCGCCCCCGGCGACCCCGAGATCCCGGTGCGTGTCGGGCTCGTCTGGGGCCGGGTGCTGTCTCGGTTCGGCGACATCTTCGGCCCGACCGTGAACCTGGCCTCGCGCCTCACCGAGCAGGCCGACCCGTCGTCGGTCCTCGTCGACGAGGACACGGCGGCGAAGCTCGCCGCGAGCTCGCGCTACGCGCTGACGGCGCAGCCGCCGCGCGACGTCCCGGGCATCGGCCGGCTGGCCCCGGTCCGCCTCCAGCACGCCTACCGCGGCTGACCGCCTCGGCCCGCGAAGTAGAGCGTGCGTCCGGACACCCGCTCTACTTCGCGGAGTTCCGCAGGGTCCGCATCGCGCCCGGGAGCAACTTCAGCTGCGCCCACCGCTCGGCCGCGAAGGTGCGCCGGTCGCCCGACGACCAGCGGCGGTCGAACAGCCGCTTCGCCGCGGCCACCGCCTCGGGACGCCGCTCGGCGATCCGGGCGGCCAGCGCGAACGCCTCGTCCAGGGGCGTGTCGGTGACGGTCCCCGCCAGGCCGAGCCGGCCGGCGTCGGACCCCGGGAACTCCTCGGCGGTGAAGGTGAGGCGCTTCGCCGTCTCGATGCCGACGAGCTGGATCAGGGCGCGGATCCCGGACATGTCGGGGACCAGGCCGCGCTCGACCTCCTTGACGGACCAGCGGGCATCGGGGGTGGTCAGGCGCAGGTCGGCGGCGAGGGCGATCTGCACGCCGGCCCCGAAGACGTGCCCGTGCACCGCGGCGATCACCGGTACGGGCAGACGCCGCCACGCCCAGCAGGCCTCCTGGAACAGGTTGGTGCCCCGCGGCGTCGGGACGAACGCCCGCGCCACGGCTGCCGGGTCGCGGGCCGCCGCGCCGAGGTCGAGCCCCGCGCAGAACGAGCGGCCGTTGCCCGAGATGACCACCGCCCGCAGCCCGGGTTCGCGCCGCAGCCGGCGCGCGGTGGCCCTGAGCTCCCGGAGCATGTCGAGCGACAGCGCGTTGAGCTTGTCGGGACGGTCCAGGCGGACATCGGCGATCCCGTCCGAGAGGCTGCAGGTGATGCGGCTCCCGGACGGGACTGCCGACGGCGTCGTGCTCGCGTTCATGGGGCGCAGCCTACGCAGCGCCGGCCCCCGAGAACGCGGGTGGAGCCGGTCCGTCAGCGGCCGTCCTCCACGATCTCCGTGTCGACGCCCTCGTACGGCGGAACCTTCACCGTGCGCTTGCCGGGCGTCCCGCCGAGGACGACGGTCCGGTAGCTGACGTTGTTGGTCAACGTCTGCTCGTGCAGCGTGCCCTTCGGGTTCACCGTGATCTTGATCTGGTAGGTCCCGTTGGGGACGCCCGTCAGGCTGAACGCCTGGGTCTGGGACTGGTTGTACGTGTCGCCCCAGCCGACCGGCAGGACCTCGCGCAGCCAGATGGCGGACCTGTCACCGCACGTGCTGTCGAGGCCGGTGGCCTCCGGCCGCCAGGTGGCACCCGGCACCGTGAGGTCGACGGGGTCGGTCGGCGCCAGGCACCACGACTGCTTGCCGCTCGTCGTCACCAGAGAGCCGTCGGGCTTGACGAGCTCGTAGCTCGCGAAGTCGAGGAAGTGCCAGTGATCGTGCTCGGGAGCGTCGTGGTACTTCATCGTCCCGGTCTTGGTGCTGCCGACCTCCTTGCCGTCCTTGTAGAAGAACTGGTAGGCGTCCATGACCTCCCCGGCGCCTCGGCGGTAGCCCTCGACGACCAGGGGAGCCGGTCCGGCGTTCCACTCGTGGGCGCTGAAGGTGAGCCGGTCGGTGCGACCGTCTCGCTCGGTCCCGATCTGCCACGCGGGCACGGCCTGGAGGTCGGGGAGCGTCTCCATGGCCGGCGTCTCGTTCGAGGGCGTCGATCCCGGCTGGCCGAGGGCCGGGTGGTCGCCGCCGGTGTGCTCCTGGTCGTCCAGGAGAGTGAAGAGGTTCGTGCGGTGCGTGGACTCCGTGCTGTCGCCGTGGCCCGCGTGCGCGCCGCTGGTCTGCGCCTGCCGGAGCTCCTCCTGCGGGGACGGTTCCCCCTCAGCCAGGGTGCTGAAGCCCTCGTCGGGCTCGCCCATGAGCTCTTCCCCGACCTCTCCGCAGTCGATCATCCCGCACTCGTCGACCACCTTGACCCGCTGCGTCACGGAGCGGCTGTCGGCGGGGAGGCCGAGGAAGTCCGCGACGGGGTCGCTGATGGTCACGGTCATCCTGAGGTTCGTCCGCGCGGTCTTCAGCTCGAAGTACGTGTCGAGCTGGGTCGCCCAGCCCTGCTCGATCCCGGAGACCGAGGCCTTCGTGAACCAGCTTCCGCCGCACCACATGGGGTAGACCGGCTCGGTGCTGCCGGTCGGCTCGATGCGCTGGCGCTCCCCACCACTGAGGCACAGGCTGCGGCTCTTCTTGCTCAGCACGTTGCCGTTGGCGTCGACGACCTGGACCGTGAGCCCCTTCTTGAAGCCGTTGAACCCGTCGACGATCTTGGCGGGGGCCTTCGTGGTGGTGCGCTCGTCGCCGCGGATCACGGTCTTGGTGAGCTTGACCGGGTCGGAGGCCTTGGCCCGGGTGGCCCGGAACTCGTAGCCCTCGCCGTAGGCGGCCATCCAGACGGCCGAGTCGAAGTACACGTAGCCGTCGTAGCCGTAGGCCTCGACGGTCTTGGCCGCCGGAGCGAAGCGAAGGCCCGGCGGCTGCGCGGTCGCCTCGGGCACGGCGGTATCCGTCGACGGTGCTGCGGATGCGACGTCGGCCGCACCTCCCTCTCCGAGCACTCCGAGGGCCAGCACCGCGGCCACACCCATGGTGAGCAGGCGCAGTGATGGACGGGACAAGCTGCGTGCGGTCATGAATCCCCCAGCTGGGTAAGGACAGGGACCTGTCGCAGCAAGGGACGCTCGGACCTGCGGTTTTCGTTGCCCCGGATCGCGAAGTTCATCCGTTGTTCCCGGATTGCCCGGGATGTGGCCGGTACTCGTGCCGGACGGCGTAGCGCGCTCGTGTCAGACGGCGCGGAGCGCGCTCGTGTCAGACGGCGCGCAGCGCGCCGGGCCGCCGTCCGGCCAGCCGGTCGAGCGCCGCCGACGTCGCCTCGTCCGCGGGCAGGTGCGCCACCAGGCGCTGACCGTCGGCGTCGGGCAGCGCCAGCGTCTCGAGGTCCAGCCGGAGGTCGCCCGCCTCGGGGTGCCGCATACGTTCCGTGGCAGTGCGGTAGCGGGGCTGGAGCGGGGCGGCGAACCGCTCGCTGAACGCCGCGCCGGCCAGCACGGACATCGCGTGGGCGAGCTCGACGACGTGCGGGTCGCCGGGAACCGACTCCATCCGGAGCGCCGCGACCTGGCGGTCCGCGACGCGCTCCCAGTCCGGGTAGGCCTCCCGGGCGCGGGGCTCGGTCAGGACGAACCGGAGCAGGTTCGGGTGGTCGTCGTCGAACAGGCCGAACGGCCCGAGCAGGCGGCGGTACGTGCTGGTGGCGGCGAGGACGTCCCCGACGCGGTTGAGCAGCACCGCGGGCGACGGCTCCAGCCGGTCGAGGAGCGCGCGGACTGGCGGCCGTACGGAGTCGGCCGGCGGCTCGGTGGTGCATGCCCCGCCCGTGCCCTTGCTGGCCCGGAGCAGGAGGAAGCGCTCGTCCGACGCCAGCCGGAGCGCGTCGGCCAGCGCGCCCAGGATCTCGGGCGACGGGTGCTTGTCGCGGCCCTGCTCCAGCCGCGTCAGGTACTCGACGCTGACCTCGGCGAGGGTGGCGAGCTCCGAGCGGCGCAAGCCGGGTGTCCGCCGTCGGGCGCCGCGCGGCAGGCCCACGTCCTCCGGGGCGAGGGCCTCGCGGTAGGCGCGCAGGAGGTCGCCGAGCTCGCTGGTCATGGCTCCAGGGTAGGTGGGCCGACGGCGCGGAGGGTGGCCCGCTCAGGGCCAGCCTCAGGGCGGCCTGGTTGCCCGACGGCGGCCCCGCGCACCGTGGAGCCATGGACATCGGACTTCAGGAACGGACAGTCATCGTGACCGGCGCGTCGGGCGGCGTCGGGCGACGGATCGCCACCGCCTTCGCGGCGGAGGGCGCCACCGTGGTGGTCACCTACCGCACCGCCCGCGACGGGGCGCAGAAGGTGGCCGACGAGATCGGCAGCCGCGCGGTCGTCGTGCGGTACGACCAGGCGGACCCGGACGCCGCCGAGGCGCTCGTCGCCGCGGCGGTCGAGGCCACCGGCCGCGTGGACGTGCTCGTCAACAACGCCGTGGCATGGGGCGACATGGTGCCCTTCGACAGCGTGCCTGACGAGCAGTGGACCGGGCTGATCCGCGGCAACGTCGAGGGCGCCATCCGGCTGACGCGCGCCGTGACGCCGCTGATGCGGGAGGCCGGCTGGGGGCGGCTCGTGCACCTCTCGTCGTCGCTCGTGACCGACGGCGCCCCGGGCGCCGAGTACTACGTCGCGGCCAAGGCGGCGCTGCACGGCTTCAGCCGCTCGGTCGCGTTCTCGCTCGGGAAGGACGGCGACCTGCTCTCCAACGTGGCGATGCTGGGGCTGACGAGGACCGCCACGAACACCCACGTCGTCGATCAGGTGGGTCACCTGTACGAGCAGCGGTCCCCGCTCGGCCGGCTGCTGGACGCGGACGAGGTGGCGACCGCCGTCGTCTGGCTCGGGTCCGCGGCCAACACCGCGATCAACGGCCAGGTCGTGGGCCTGACCGGAGGGGCATAGCGGATGCGGCGCGGGCGGGGTGTGGCACGATGCGAGCGTGCTGAAAGTCGTTCTCTTCGATCTCGACGACACACTCGTGGACCAGGAGGGCGCCTCGCGGGCGGCACTGCTCGACTGGGTGCCGGAGCTGGGCCTGGGCCTCGATGACCCGGATGAGCTGGTCACCGCGTGGAGCACCATCGCGGAGGCGGCCTACCAGCGCTACCAGCGGCGCGAGATCACCTTCGCGGAGCAGCGGAGGATCCGCGTGCGCGAGTTCCTGGGTGTCGACGCCACCGACGACGAAGCCGAGGAGCTGTTCTCCGGCTACCTGACCCGCTACAAGCGGGCCTGGACCGCGTTCGACGACGCTGTGCCCGCCTTGCGCCGCGTGCACGACGCCGGCCTCGTCGCCGCGGTGCTCACCAACGGCGACTCCGCCCACCAGGCGCTCAAGCTCGAGCGGGTGGGCCTGGCTGAGCATCTCGATGTCGTCGTCGCGTCCGACGACCTGCCGGCGGGCAAGCCCGACCCCCGCGCGTACGCGGCGGCGTGCGAGGTGCTCGGCGTCGCGCCGGGCGACGTGCTCATGGTGGGTAACGACGTCGAGAAGGACTACTGGGGCCCGCTCGACGCCGGCCTGAACGCGGTGCTGCTGGACCGGCACGACCGGTATCCGGAGGTGGCGGACCGGATCCGGACGCTGGACGAGGTGCCGCCGGTGGGGTAGCCGGCAGTCCGAGGACGATCAGCTGGCTGGCAGGCCCAGCGCTATGCAAGGGCCGGGCGGCACTTGTGCAGCAGGCTGTTGCACGAATTCGGATCGTCGATCCCGTCGCTGGGCAATTCCAGATTTGTGCCACGGGATGTGGCGCAAATCCGGTCCCTTGGTTCAGGTGGCAATTGGCCAACGTGCTGTTGGCCAATTGCGCCGACTCCGATCGCCGTCAGACCTCGATCGGATCCGGCGCCGATTCGATCAGCGACCCGTGGGCCTGGAGTTCCTCTTCAATGACAGCTTCGAGTTCTCCAGGGTTCGGGAGCGCGGCGCGCTCCTCCGGTGTCAGGCCCTCATAGAGAGCGACCGCGACAGGGGACGCAGTACTTGCGAGCGCGTAGTCGAGCGTCGCGTCGTTGCGTTCGGTGCACAACAGGATCCCGACCGTCTTCGCGTGCACGTCTGGATCCCGGACCTCGCCGTCGACCATCGCGACGTAGGTGCCGATCTGGCCCATGTGTGCGGGCTGGAACTTGCCGACCTTCAGTTCGACGACGACGTATCGCAGCTGAGTGACGTGGAAGAAGAGCAGGTCGACGAAGAACTCGTCACCGCCCACCTCGATGCGGTACTGGCGCCCGACAAACGCCATGTCGCGGCCGAGCTCCAGCAGGGTGTCCTGGATGCGATCTATGAGCGCCTGCTCGCGGTCGCGTTCCGCGATCTGCTTCCCGGGATCCAGGTGCTCGAATACGTAGGAGTCCTTGACGACCTGCTGGGCGAGATCGGAGTCGGCGACATCGAGGGTCGCGGAAAAGTTGGACGGGGCCGACCCGAGACGGCTCTTAAGGTCCATCTTGATCTCGAACTCGAGGCTTGCACGCGACCAGGCACCTTCGACAGCTTTGGCGGCGTACCACTCGCGATCCTCTTGGGTAATGAGCTTGTCGAGAATGACGCGAACGTGACCCCAAGGAATTTGTGCCACAGCCTGTGGCACAAATTCCTCCTCGGTGGTCCAGACGGACGCGAGCGTCCTCATGTACATGAGGTTGCGACGGGTCCATCCTTTCTGATCCGGGAACTCACGCCGCATGTCGGCCGAGATCCTGTCCACGATCTTGGCGCCCCAGCCCTGGTTCGTCTGGCGGTCGAGGATGTCGCGGCCTACCGACCAGAACAGCCGCAGTACCTCAGTGTTGGCTGCGCGTACTGCCCGGAACTGCGTGGTGCGGACGCGCTGCTTCAGGTCCGCGATGAACTTGCTGTAGCCCTCGGGTACGCCGGCATCGCCGGTCTCAATGGTCATGAGGCGAGCGTATAGAGGAAGTCTGGCATCCGCTCGCTACGTTGCGTATACGCAACGACCAGCCATAAACCAGCTCGTTCTACGCCTGTCAAACCAGAACCGGCTCCGGGTCTCTAGGCTCCGGGTCCTCCTCGATCAGCCCCGGCCCGTCGTTCTGCACCGCCCCGACGGCGTCGCCCACCGGGAGCGTCGCCAGCCGCGGGGCGTCGACCTGCAACAGGTTTGACGCGTCGCGAACGGCAGGATCCAGCCACGCGTCCCAAGCTCCCCGCGGCAGCACCAGCGGCATCCGGTCGTGGATCGGGGCCATGCTGTCCGACGCCGGCCGGGTCACCACCGTCGTCGAGATCAGCCAGCGGTCGGGGTCGGTCTCGCTCGCCGCCGGGTTGCGCCAGAACTCGTAGAGCCCGGCGAAGGCGGCCACGCCGGGGCCAGCCGGATGGATCCAGTACGCCTGCTTCGGAACCTTCCTGGAGCCGGTGGAACCGGCGTCCGGCAGCGTCAGCTTGCGCCACTCGTAGTAGCCGTCGGCGAGCACCAGGCAGCGGCGCGCCGCGAACGGCTTGGCGAACGCCGGCTTGTCGAGCAGCGACTCGGAGCGCGCGTTGATCATGCGGGCGCCCACGCTCGGGTCCTTGGCCCAGGACGGCACGAGACCCCAGCGGGCCAGCCGCATCGACCGCGTCACCTCGGTGGAGTCGCGGGCCGCCCGCTCGACGACTATCCGCACCGGGTCCGTCGGCGCCACGTTCCAGGACGGCGGCAGGAGCCGCGTGTCCTCGGCGATCTCGGCGATCGCGAGCTGGTCGGCGAGGTCCTGGGTCTGGGTGAATGAAGCAAACCGTCCGCACATGCCCCCAGCATCCCCCGAGCCACTGACATGCCGCCGAGTCATCGGCAGAAAGTCAGGTGATCGGCATTCCGGGCTACCGATCACGTGACCTTTTGCCGACCACTCGGCGACACAGAGCCGGCACGAGACCAGGGTCACCCTGTTCACGGTCGTATCGATTCGATAGCATGGTCGGCATGCCAACCCTTGCGCCGTCGGGCGTCTCCCCAGTCCTGCCCGCGCGCCGGGCGCCGTCATCCCGATCCACCCTCAAGTGGGTGATCATGCTCGGTGCGCTGGCGTGCCTGCCCGCCCTCACCGTCGACATGTACCTGCCGGCCCTGCCGCAGGTCGCCTCCGATCTCGGAGCGTCCGACGCGCTCGCCCAGCTCACCGTCTCGTGCATGCTCGTCGGCGGTGCGATCGGCCAGCTCGTCATCGGCCCGCTGACCGACCGCTTCGGGCGCCGTCTGCCTCTGATGATCGGCATCAGCATGCACGTTCTGGTCTCCCTGGCGTGCGCCGTCGTGGACGACGCGTACATGCTCATCGGGCTGCGGCTGGCGCAGGGCTTCTTCAACTCGGCGGCGAGCGTGGCGGCGATGGCCACCGTGCGCGACCGCTTCGTGGGCGCCGAGGCCGCCCGCATCCTGTCGCGCCTCATGCTCGTGATCGGCGTGGCCCCGATGCTGGCGCCGTCGCTCGGGTCGATAGTGCTGGAGGCGTTCGACTGGCGCTGGATCTTCGTGGTGCTCGCGCTGATCGGCGCCACGCTCGCGGTCATCGTGTTCTTCGTGATGCCCGAGACCAACCCGGTGGCGCGGCGTACGACCGGCGGAGCGTCGTCCGTGCTGCGCGGCTACCGCACCCTGCTGCGCGACCGGCACTTCATGGCGCTCGCCCTCATCCCCGGGCTCGCGATGGGCGCGCTCCTCAGCTACGTGGTGGGTTCGCCGTTCGTGTTCCAGCAGGGCTACGGCCTCACGCACGGGCAGTTCTCGCTGCTGTTCGCCATCAACGGGCTCGGTCTGGTGCTCTCGGCGCAGGTCAACGCGGCGCTGGTGCGGCGCGTCGCTCCTGTTCGCCTGCTGCGTACGGCCCTCGTGGCGCAGCTGGTGATGTCCGTGCTGCTGCTCGTGGTCGCGGTCACGCAGCTCGGTGGCCTGATCGGCCTGCTGGTGGCTCTGTGGCTCGTGCTCGCGTTCCAGGGCCTCATCCCGGCCAACGCGTCGGCCCTGGCCATGTCCCGGCACGGCGAGATCGCCGGGACGTCCGCGGCGATGATCGGCGCCATCCAGTCGCTGCTGGCCGGCCTCGTGTCGCCCATCGTCGGCCTGCTCGGCAGCGACACCGTCGCGATGTCCTCGGTGATGCTCAGTGCTGGCCTGCTCGCCTTCGTCGTGCTGGCGACGGCCACCCCGGCGTACCGCAAGGGCGGCTGGCACACGCCGATCTGAGTGTTCACCCGCGCTTCGGGCGGGATTCACCGGGACGTCGGCTCCGCCGACTTGGCTCGGCCGCATGAGCACACCCATGCGTACCCGCGCCTCGCGCGTGGCGGCCGTCGCCGCAGCGGCATCGCTGCTGCTTCCGGCGGCCGTCGCCGTCGCCGGACCCCAGCACGGTCCCGGTCCGGGGCCCGAGCACGACGGCGGCACCTACCTCGCCGCCACCCTGGCCGGCCGCGCCGCCCTGTCGGCCGACTACCTGGCCGAAGGCCCGCCGTCGGGCGCCGCGGCGACCCCCGCCAACGGGCGGCAGGGTCCCTGGGACGGCCAGGTGATCCCCGGCTTCTCGGCGATGGTCGACAACCACGACGGCACCTTCTGGGCCCAGCCGGACAACGGCTTCGGGGCCAAGGGCAACTCCGCCGACTTCCTGCTGCGCAACTACCTGGTGCGCCCCCACTGGGACACCGGCCGGAGTGGCTCCGGCGACGGCGAGATCGAGGTGCTCGACTTCATCGCGTACAACGACCGCAACGACGTGCTCGACTTCGACATCGTCAACGAGGACACCGAGGACCGGCTGCTCACGGGCGCCGACTTCGACATCGAGTCCCTGGTCCGCGCGGCCGACGGCACGTTCTGGGTGGGCGAGGAGTTCGGCCCGTTCCTGCTGCACTTCGACGCCGACGGCACGCTGCTGGAGGCCCCGTACGAGTTCCCGGACGGCAAGTCGCCCGCCAACCCGTACCTGGAGCCGGGCGAGAAGCCGAACGTCGGAAGCAGCCGCGGCTTCGAGGCCATGGCGGCCAGCGGCCGCTACCTCTACCCGGTGGTGGAGGGCGCCCTGGCCGACGACGCCGACGCGCGCCGCCGCTGGATCTACCAGTTCGACACCCGGAGCGGCGAGTACACGGGCAAGCGCTGGGCGTACCAGACCGACCAGCCCGCCGACGTCGTCGGCGACGCGTTCGCGACCGGCAGCGACTCGATGCTGCTCATCGAGCGCGACGACTTCGAGGGCGACCAGGCGGTCACCAAGCGCGTGTACGAGATCGACCTGGGCCGCACCGGCCGGGACGGGTTCGTGCGCAAGAACCTCGTGGTCGACGCGCTGCGGATCGCCAACCCGCGCGGCATCGACGCCGGGGAGGGCTACGGCCTCGGCGAGACGTTCGCGCTGCCCGTGCAGTCCTTCGAGACCGTCCTGTTCGTCGACAGGGACACGCTCCTGATCGGCAACGACAACAACTACCCGGGCAACGACGCGCGCGTCACCGGCACGCCGGACGACACCGAGATGGCCCTGGTGAACCTCACGGAGAAGCGCGTGACGGACGACGGCGTGACCGTCGTCGGGCACCGCGGGGCCTCCGGCTACCGGCCGGAGCACACGCTCGCCTCGTACGAGACCGCCATCAACATGTGCGCGGACTACATCGAGCCCGACGTCGTCTCCACCAAGGACGGCGTGCTGGTCGTCCGGCACGAGAACGAGATCAGCGGCACGACGAACGTCGCCGCCCACCCCGAGTTCGCGGACCGCCGCACCACGAAGACGATCGACGGCGTCCAGCTCACCGGCTGGTTCACCGAGGACTTCACGCTCGCCGAGCTGCGCACCCTGCGCGCCAAGGAGCGCCTGCCCCAGGTCCGGCCGCAGAACACCGCGTTCGACGGGCTCTACCTGATCCCGACCCTCGACGAGGTCCTCGACCTGGCGCGCAACAGCCGTACCTGCGACGGCGCGCCCGTCGGCGTCTACCCCGAGACCAAGCACCCCACCTACTTCGACTCGGTGGGCCTGTCCCTGGAGGAGCCGCTCGTACGCGAGCTGCGCCTGGGCGGCTTCGACCGCGCCGGCGCCCCGGTGATCATCCAGTCGTTCGAGGTCGGCAACCTGCAGGAGCTCGACGAGCTGACCGACGTGCCGCTCGCCCAGCTCATCAGCAGCAGCGGTGCGCCCTACGACTTCGTGGCCGACGGTGACCCGCGCACCTACGCGGACATGGTCACCCGGAGCGGGCTGCGCGACGTCGCGGCCTACGCCGACGGCATCGGCGCCGAGAAGAGCCTGCTGATCCCGCGCAACGCCGACAGCACGCTCGCCGCGCCGACCGCGGTGATCCGCGACGCGCACCGCGTCGGCCTCGACGTGCACACCTGGACGTTCCGGCGGGAGAACCAGTTCCTGCCGACCGAGTTCCGCTCGTCGGCCGACCCGAACGGGATCGGTGATCTCGTCGGCGAGATCCGCGTCTTCATGGAGGCGGGCCTGGACGGCTTCTTCACGGACAACCCGGACCTCGGCGTCGCCGCGGTGAGCTGATCCGCTACTTAACAGGCCTTGTGCCGGGGTACATGCATATGCTCCACATGTGCCCCGGCACCTCCGTAACCAGCGCAGTCACCACGTCGCGCGAGCCGTGGCGCTCCTTGTCGTGGGCGTGCTCGCCCTCGTGGCCTCCGGCGGCGCCGCCGCCTATCTCGACTTCAAGCACCAGATCGGGGTCAGCGACGTCTCCGGGCTGGTCCAGGGGCCGACGCCGTCGCCGGCGGACCCCGACGACCCGTTCACCGGGCGCAGCCTCAATATCCTCGTGCTGGGCACCGACCTGCGCGGGGGCGAGAACACGGAGATCGCGGGGGCGGGCGACGGCGGCATGCGCTCCGACACCACGATGCTGGTGCACATCTCCGGCGACCGGAAGCGCATCGAGGTGGTCTCGATCCCGCGCGACTCCCTGGTCGACATCCCGTCCTGCAAGCTGCCGGACGGCACCGAGTCCGGTGCCACCTACGGCATGTTCAACGGCGCGTTCACGATCGGCGGCGGCGCGGAGGAGGACCTCACCTACGCCGCGGCCTGCACCATCTCCGCCGTGCAGACGCTCACGGGCGTCCCGGTCACCAACCACATGGTGGTGAAGATGGACGGCGTCGTCGACGTCGTCGACGCGCTGGGCGGCGTGCGCATGTGCCTGCCCGAGCCGCTGGTCCAGGACCCGGACTACGGGCGCTTCGAGCTGCCCGCCGGCGAGCAGACCCTCGACGGACGCCAGGCGATCGGCTACCTCAGGGCCCGGCACGGCACCGGCCTCGGCCTGGAGGTGGGCAGCGACCTCACGCGGATCGAGCGGCAGCAGGCCTTCGTCGACGCGCTCGTGCGCCAGGTCCTGCACCAGAACGTCGTGACGAGCTCGCCGCGGCTGTACCGCACCATCCGGGCGATCCTGCAGGCCATCTCCGCGGATCCCGGGCTGGCCGACCCGGCGGCGCTCGCGGGCCTCGCGTACAGCATCCGGAACATCGACCCGGCCAAGATCGTGTTCACCGAGCTGCCCGTGGTGGCCGCCCCGAGCGATCCCAACCGGGTGGTCTGGACCGAGGACGCCACGGCCATCTGGGAGCGCCTGGCGGCCGACGAGCCGCCACCCGGGCACGAGACGCCGTCGCCGTCGACCAGCGCGGGGGGCGGCGGGGCATCGGGTGAACCTTCCGGCGGGGCATCGGGCTCCTCCGGCGGTTCGGGAACAGGCGAGGACGGCGGTCCGACGCCGTCGAACACGCCCGAATCGTCGCCTTCGCCCTCGCTGCTGCCGGGCGTATGCGCCGACTGAACGCCAAACGCGGTCTGGATGCCGCCTGGGAACGGCCGGACTTATTTACACGTTTGTTGCACCGAGGCCCTACCCTCCGAGACGTGGCGAGTGACTTCTGGACGGCGGTCCGACCTGTCGGCGAGATAATTCCCGGGGTTCCCCGACATGCGCGAACGGGCGAACGCCAGCCCCGCCACGTGCGGAGCTGGCGCAAGGCCCTCGTGTTCCGCAGCGTCACGATGGGCGTGGTCGGGGTGATGGCCTTCGGCTCCGCTGCGGCCGCGACGGTGTACCAGAGCGCGGTCTCGCAGATCGAGGTCCAGGATCTGGACGGCCTCGTTGCCGAGCAGGTCAAGCCCAAGGACCCGTCCGACCCGTTCAAGGACGAGCCGGTCAACCTGCTGCTCATGGGCACCGACATCCGCGACGGCACGAACGCCGACATCGGCGGCTCGGTCAGCGGGATGCGGTCGGACACGACGATGCTGGTGCACATCTCGGCCGACCGGCAGTGGATCGAGATCGTGTCCATCCCGCGCGACTCGATGGTCAACGTGCCCGCCTGCAAGCTGCCCGGCGGAGGCGAGTCGGCACCGTACACCGACCGGTTCAACTCCGCGTTCGAGACAGGCAGTGGCGGCGCCGCGGCGGACATGCGGTACGCGGCCGCGTGCACCATCAACACGGTCAACTCCCTGACCGGCGTGACGGTCTCCAACCATGCCGTTGTCAAGATGAACGGCGTGATCGATGTCGTCGACGCGATCGGCGGCGTGAAGATGTGCCTGCCGGAGGAGCTGCACGGCGACCCGTCGTCGGCCCGGATCGACCTCCCGGCGGGCGAGAACCGGCTCGACGGCAAGACGGCCATCCAGTTCCTCCGCGTGCGCCATGGCACCGGCATGGGGCTCGAGATGGGGAGCGACCTGACGCGGATCCAGCGGCAGCAGGGGTTCATCAACGCGCTGCTCCGGCAGATCTTGTCGGCCGAGACTCTCGCCGACCCCACCAAGACCTTCCGCCTGATCAACGCGGCACTGGGCTCCCTGAGCGCGGACCCGGCGATCGCCAACCCGGGCAGCGTCGCCGGCCTTGCCTGGTCGCTGAGGGACATCGAGAAGCGAAACATCATCATGACGGCGGTCCCGGTCTACGACAACGCCGACGGCGCCACGGTCTCGTGGTCGCCGGAGTCGGCCGAGATCTTCCGGCGCGTCGCCGCTGACGAGCCGCCCGAACAGGTGGTGCTGCCGGACGCCGAGCCGTCGTCCGACCCGAGCGGTGCCGCCGGGGACGGTGCTGCGGACACCGGCGAGGGCGATGCCGGGGGCGACGCCGGGACGGGCGAGACCGGCACCGAGCCCGAGGGCACGGGCGACACGACGGAGACCGGCGGCACCGGGACCGGTGAGACCGGCACGGCCGACGGCGGCACGGCGGCCAAGCCCAAGCCCAAGCCGAGCCCGGAGGTGCTGATCGACGGCGTCTGCGCCTGACCCGGCCAAGCAGGTCAGGTGGCGAAGATGAGGGACACCGCTACGACCAGCATCGTCGCCGCGACGACGGTGTCCAGGACGCGCCACGCACCGGGCTTCTCGAGCAGCGGGGCGAGGTAGCGCGCCCCGTAGGCGAGCGCGACGAACCACGCGGCGCTGGCGACGCAGGCGCCGAGCCCGAACCACCAGCGGTCGTCGCCGTGCGTGGCGGCGAGCCCGCCCACGAGCACCACGGTGTCGAGGTACACGTGCGGGTTCAGCCAGGTGAGGGCGAGCGTGGTGGCGACGGCGGCGCCGACCGTCCGGTCCGTGACGCTGTGCCGACCCATCACCACCCGCTGGCCGTTGACCGCGCGGTGCGCGGCCATCCCGCCGTAGACCAGGACTACGGCGGCGCCCGCCCAGCGCGCGATCTCGACGACCAGCGGCGCGCTCTGGATCAGGGCGCCCAGCCCGCCGACCCCCGCCGAGATGAGCACGAAGTCGCTGGCGGCACAGATCCCGGCCACGAGGCCGACGTGCTCCCGGCGCAGCCCCTGGCGGAGCACGAAGATGTTCTGCGCCCCGACAGCGACGATGAGCGACAGGCCGAAGGCCATGCCGGCGAGGGCGGAAAGCATGTCCGAACGGTAGGAAGTCGGACGGCGGATGTCCGGTTCATGATTCGGAAGTGCGGTAGGGCTGAATCAGGGTTAAAGATGGGGGAACGTCCAGAGTTGACGCAGGGAGCAGCTCGCGTGTTGCTTCTTTTCGCAGCGCCGCCGCGACCCTGTCGAGCACCGCGGAACGCAGCTTCCATTGCTGCAGGTAGAGCGGGACGTCGACCACTGTGCCGGCCTCCAGCGGCGTGATGTCGCTGCCGGCGGGGCGCCCGCCGAGGGAGGGCTTGACCAGCAGCATGCCCCAGCCGAGGCCGAGGTAGATCGTCTCCTCGTACTCGATGGTGCTCGGCACGTGGTGCCGCGGCGGCCTGGCCTCCGGCGCCCGCTCGCGCAGGTACATGTCCTGCAGGTCGTCGGTCCGGTCGAAGACGATCACCGGTGCGGCGGCGAGCGCCTCCGGCGTCGGGCCGTGGGGGAACCAGCGCCGCGCGAAGGCGCGCGTGCAGGCCGGCCGGTAGCGCATGATCCCGAGCGGGGTGCTGCGGCAACCCTGCACCTGGGCGGTCTGCGAGGTGACCGCCGCCATCACCACGCCCTCGCGCAGCAGGTCGGCGGTGCGGCTGTCGTCGGCGCGGTGCAGGTCGAAGGTGACGCCGTCGACCTGGGCGAGAGCGGGCAGCACCCAGGTGGCCAGGGAGTCCGCGCTGACCGCGAGGGGCACGGTGACGAAGGTGTCGGCGGTGCCGCCGTCGGCCCCTTCGCCGGGGCCGTCGCCCACGCCGTTCGCGCCCAGCTCCGCGGCGACCTCCGCGCCCAGCAGCTCGGTCTGCCGGGCGAGCCGCAGGAGCGCCTGGCCCGACGCCGTAGCGACCACCGGCCGGGCGCGCCGCACGAGCACGCTGCCAGCGGCGTTCTCCAGGGCGCGGATCCGCTGGCTGACGGCGGACGGCGTGACGTGCAGCGCCCGCGCCGCGGCGTCGAACGAACCCTCGGCGACCACGGCGGCCAGTGCCTCGAGCTGGCGGGAGTCCCATCGCATGCTCCCAGTCTGGCCCATCTTCAGTTCTGCTTATGTTGGTTGAGAAACGTGAACTGGTCTTCAGGTGGTGACGCTGCCTAACGTGAGGCCATGCTCGCCCTGCTCGCCGGACTCGGATTCGGCCTCTCGCTCATCGTCGCCATCGGAGCCCAGAATGCGTTCGTGCTGCGTCAGGGCCTGCGCCGCGAGCACGTGGGCGTCGTGGCGGCGATCTGCGCGGCCTCGGACGCTGTGCTCTACGCGGCCGGCGGCGCAGGGTTCGGACCCCTCGTCGAGCGGTGGCCCGACGCCGTGGTCGTGATGCGCTGGCTGGGCGCCGCCGTCGTGCTCGGCTACGGCGCCATGGCCGCCGTGCGGGCGGTCAAGGGCGACACGACGCTCGCCGCCGCCGAGGACGGCGCCCTGGGCGACAGCCCCGGCCGGCGCCTCAAGCCCGTCGTCCTCACCACGCTGGCGCTGACCTGGCTGAACCCGCACGTGTACCTCGACACGGTGATGCTGCAGGGCTCGGTCGCCGCCACCTACGGCGACGCCCGCTGGTGGTTCACCGCCGGCGCGATGGTATCCAGCGTCGCCTGGTTCACCGGGCTCGCGTACGGCGCGCGCCTGCTGGCGCCCGTGCTGCGGCGCCCGGGCGCCTGGCGCGTGCTCGACGGCGTGATCGCGCTGATCATGCTGGCCGTGGCGGTCTCGCTGCTGGCGGCCTAGCGGGTTCGGGCGCCGAACCGCAGCGGACGCGTCGATCGGCGCCCCCGTTGTCAATCGGTTAGTGCAACTTAGGCGGCTTGGGCCAGGAGGTTCTTGAGTGCTTGGGCGGGGGTCTTCAGGTCGAGGGTGGGTCGTGGC